>JAICHE010000277.1 GCA_025922755.1 Nitrososphaeraceae archaeon | reverse complement strand
TTTTTACATTATTAATTACATCAAGTTCTTTGAATACGGTAAAGTAGCTGTCTTTATGTTGGTGGTATTGGCAACAGTACTCATAATTGATTGGGCTAGTGTAAAAATTCGAGACAAGTATATCATAAAATCCCAACATGGTGTGGAAGTCTCCACAAACTAAAAACTCTAATAACTTGTTATGTTTATTCCAATAGGATGAAACTATTTTTTTTGTTATCTTTCTCATTATTGATTTCAATTGCACCTGCTTTTGGAGAATCACACCCAGAATACTCAGGAATAACTGATCCCTCTGAATATGTTCTTCAATTTGATGAACATACTTTTTCGATACCATATGAGGTAGATGCGCATGTCATTGCTATGGATATTGATACTGAACTAACTTCCCTTCTAATAGCATTAGATAGTGATGCTGATTCTATTTTTCAAATTGATTTACAACACAAATTGATTAATGCACAGAATAACGAATTTGCAATTTTAGTTAATGGTTTTGAGGTTGATTATGATATTGTTTCAGATGTCGATAGCTCGACACTTACCTTCTTTGTACCGCAATATACTGAGGAAATTGAAATTATTGGAACTCATGTAATCCCAGAGTTTCCCTTTGGTGTAATGGCGGTATTATCTACATTGATTATTTCAGTTATGGTTTTTTCACGCCTAAAATTGCCAATTTTTAGGTTGTAACCTTTTCTAGTTGGTTTGTTTTCTCTGCTTCTTTGACTTCACGAGCAATTCTTTTACCCATGCTCATTGTTTCATTAAAAAGTAGAGAGTAGTACGGAGAACCGTCCATGTAGATGTTAGTTCCTGCAACAATTCTTGCTGAAAATTCAAATGATGTAAATTTTGCATTTTCATCATAAACTCCTTCAATACAAAATGGCCCGTTCATTCCAGGAGAAACCATACGTTTTGCTGCCTCGACAAAGTTTTCTCCCATGGTATAAACCTCATCTAGTAATGATTCCCGTAATACAAGTGGACTGTTTCCAATCACATTAAATGATGGAACCTTATTGTTTTTCAGTTGCAAGTCTGAGGGAATTCTTGCTAATCCCTCTATGTCTGATTCATGTCTTTGGTCAACGCCAAAAAATTCTAACTCTTCTTTAATTGGAGAATAAAAGAACTGTAAATAGGCCAAAACACCTGCAGCATATTCTTGTATATACAATGTTTCATCTTTAGAAATTATTCTATCGGAAATCAATTCACTTCTTTTTTTATTAAAATCTTCTTCACTTGCTGCCATAAAGTATCCCTTTCCTCCAGCAGCTCCTTGTCTTTTTACAATAACTGGTTTGTTTATTTCACTTGGGCTTGCAACAGGGTTTGGAACTGGAAGTTTTGCTTCTCTCATTAATTTTTCCTTCATTTCTCTGTCTGACTCCCATCTTAAAATCCACTTGTTTCCAAAAATTGGAATTTTAATTGATTCAATTTGTTCTGAACTCATTTGGGCAATTAGTGTTCCATGGGGAATGAGGATTGCATTATTTTGTTCTAACTTGTTTTGGCAATTTTGATCAAGTACTTCCACAAAAGAATCTACCAAAATTAATTCATCAATAAATGGAAAGCGTCTATACAAACGCTCACGCTTTTTCTCACATACAAGCATTGTTTTGAGTCCTTCATCTTTTGCCCCCTTGAGAACTTGTAAGGCGCAATGTGAACCTAGAGTTGCTATTGCCGTCAATCTATAATGTTCAATGTTTAACCGACTTTATGAACTATGTGCGGACGAGACAAATTCAAAGACCTCGTCAATTAATTCAGGAGTTAATTCTGATTTCAAATTATCTGGAACAGCTTTTAAAATAAAATCAAACATTGTGGTATTTTCTGGCAAGCTATCTCTTTCTTGATATAAAGAATAAACTGCTATCCCATTTGAGATTAATGCAACCATTTTTTCTTTATCTGATAGGGTCATAATTCCAATGGGATGGATATCTAATTTAATTTAGACTAAAATATTTGAAATCTATCTTAATGAGACAATCAGATCTAACTTTTCCTGAAATATTATTTGATTAAATTCTGTCTGAATATTTTGAATCATTAT
>JAICHE010000276.1 GCA_025922755.1 Nitrososphaeraceae archaeon | reverse complement strand
TCATGGAGATATGATAATGGCAATCATATCTGAAATTCGACGAGAAAAAGCAGAAAAACGAATGCCATTAAATGCTCCAATAAAAACCCTAGAAATATACTCAAAAGACGAAAAAACATCAAAAATAATCCAAAATGCAGCTTGTGACATAATTGGAACCTGCAAAATAGAAAATCTACAAATAAAAACAAAAACAAGTAACGAAAAAGCTGTTACCGACTATCCTAGTATAACATTTAAAACAGAATTTTAAAATTGGCAAAAGAAATGAGTGAGTACAAAATTAAAAAAGTTGGTTTAATTGGTTGTGATATCATATTCCAAAAATTGAACTGGCCAGGGGTGTATTGACCAGTTTACCTAAATCCGCCCAAGGACTGCTTTTAAGACCTGAGACAGCATCCTTTCTGGTGAAAATATTTTCAGGCTATTTTAAATCGTTTGTGCATGTTCCGCACGATCCCCATGATTACACTTTATCATCACAAAAGATTCATATGGCATGTCTTCAACCTACTACAATGTGTCATTTTATATAATCATCTTGACAATTTAGCAAAACTGTGAAAAACAATGGTTGGAAAAGTTGTCTGTTATCAACTGGTTAACCTGCACATACAATCTGATTCTCTTTTCTGATATCTTACTTGCTTTCACTCTAATGTAATTCAATTTTGGCTTGCCTTGTACTTTGACAATTAGGTCTTTTAAATTTTTATACAAAAGGAAAGCGTATGTGACTATTTTTTACCCCATTTCTAAATAGAGGTGGGGTTTTTTGTTTGGATTGATACCGATCATATATCACAACACTGGCAATAGGACATGTAATGGCAAAATATCTTTCGTTAAATCCGCTGAGTTTCTAAACTTAAAAAGGAAGTATGTTGAGCGATTTAATATGTTATTGTTTCAACTATTCTGCTGGGGATATCGAGAAGGATTATTTTAGAAATGGTCATTCAACGATCATGGAAAAGATTCAGTGGGAAAAGAAATTGGGCAATTGTCAATGTGCAAAGAAGAACCCAAAGGGCAGATGATGTTTGAGTGATGTCCGCCAGGTGGTGGATGGTTTAAAAAGTAAGCCCCCTTTTTAAGTTTCTTTGGTAATTTGGATATCTGTAACCGTAATCGGTTAATTTTATCTTGTGTGACTGGCACCCATTAAAAGGTTTTGACAATCCCGATTTTCATGTGGTTATCTCTATAGATCAAAGTTCAGTGATATTTGGTTTTCTGTCAAGGTATCTTTATTCACGGGAAATAAAATTTCAGTTGTTTTCATAACTCATAGTAAATTCCTATTGCCAGATAATAATATAATATTTACTATACGAATAAATTAGCCATGATTTATAAGCACTCTAATAATTCACGATTATCATCAAGGCTCAAAGAAGCTCGTAAACTCATAATTGTCGTCTCCTTGCTCCTCCACTTGACCACTGCAATCTATTCACTACATGCACAAAGTACTAACCAAAAGATTCGCATTACTTATTACAACGATTTATTATCTATTTCGGTAAAAGATGCTGATTTAAAAAAAGTACTTTTGGAACTTGCAGACCAAACAAATATTAATGTTCAATTCCCAGTTTCTCTAAAAAAGAAAATATCAATTAATAAAAGTGGAATTTCTCTTTGTAAAGGATTAAAAGATATTTTACGAAATTTAAATCACATTATAATTTATTCTGGTATAAAGAACAATAAATATTTGATATCAAAAGTTATTATTTATCCAGAGTCAAAAATATCAAGAAAATTGACAGGTAGAAAAATACAATCATACACACAAAAAATGTCAAGTAATGAAAAACCGTCATCTAATATTGAAAAACAATCAATTAATAGACAAAAAGTAAAAGGTTATGAAAGACGAATCGAACTCCTGAAGAAGAGATTGGCCAAGATTGACAAGAATAGCTGGCAAAGAAAAAGTATTTCAGATCAAATCAAGACCGTGCTTAACCGGGCCATATTATCTTGAATTTGAAACCGTTTTTCTGGTATGGTTTAGATTATTATTCTCAGCCAACATCTGTCTTCATCAGTGGGCGAGGTGTCGATTGGACCCAG
>JAICHE010000275.1 GCA_025922755.1 Nitrososphaeraceae archaeon | reverse complement strand
TCTACCCGGAATGATTGCCTCGTTTACAACCATTCCTGTAATTGGTGTTCCAATTTTGGTGTATAATGACAAACAAGCCAAAAAAACAGACAGTTCAAAATTTTCTGCCTTTGGTGGATTGGATTCATTATTGTCAATTACGGAGATGCCAACTGGCTCCCCTGTAGTTTCTGTAGGAATAAACAAAGCAGGTAATGCTGGAATTTATGCAATGAAAATTTTGGCAAATGAATTCCCTGATTTGAAAAAGAAATTAAAGGTGCACAAAACATCACAACACAAATCTGTTCTTAGAGAATCTGAAGAATTAAAAAAACATGGCTTATCTAAATTTGTCCAAAAAAAATTCAAGTAAGTAATTGGAACTGAATATTTCTTTTTTGAAATGCTTTTATGAGGTTATCTGATTGTTCTTTTCCCGCAGTTTCTAGACTTAAGGTGACTGATGCTGAACCTGCATTAATGTTTGAGCTTAATCTATCGTGAACCACTTCTACTATGTTTGCATTCGCTGCTGAAATTTCATCTACTATTTCTTTGAATGCTCCAGGTCTATCTGGGAGCAATACCGAAATTTTTAAGAGTCTTCCCATGGCAGCCAACCCTTTATCCACAATTTGGCCTAACAGGTACATGTCGATATTACCCCCTGCTAAGATTGAAACAACTTTTTTTCCTGGGGATGGCTTTTGGGAAATCAAGTATGCCAGTCCAACCGCTCCAGCTGGTTCGATAACGACTTTCATTCTTTCCATTAGCAGAAACATTGCTTTGATTATTTCGGAATCATCTACTAGGACAATATCGTCTATTAAATTCTTGATTATGCTAAATGTAGTTTGTCCTGGAACTTTTACTGATATTCCATCGGCAATAGTTCTAGCACCCCCAATACTAGTTATAGTTCCTTTTTTCCATGATTCATACATAGAAGGGAATGATCTAGATTGCACGCCGATTACTTTGACATTTGGATTTTTTTCTTTGACTGCAATCAAAATTCCTGCAGCAAGACCTCCACCACCAATAGGAACATAGATCTCTTCCACATCGGGCATTTGCTCCATTATTTCTAATCCTATAACTCCTTGACCTGCAATTATTTCTGAATCATCAAATGCATGAATAAGAATTGAACCAGTTTCTTTTGCAATTTCTTTTGCTTTGTTTGATGCTTCATCGTAATTGGTTCCTTCAAGTATTACATTTGCACCATACCATTTTGTAGCAGAAACTTTTGCAGGTGATGCATTTTTTGGCATTACAATAGTACAAGAAATGTTTTCAGCATTGGCAGCATATGCGACGCCTTGAGCGTGGTTCCCCGCAGATGCAGCTATTACTCCTTTTTGCTTTTCTTCAGAAGTTAAATTTTGAATTTTATAATATGCTCCGCGAATTTTGAAAGCTCCTGTTTTTTGTTGAAATTCTGATTTGAGGTAAACTTTTGATTCGCTAAGCAAGCTAAAGGTTGGAGAGTATACAAGCGGTGTCTTCCTAATTTTTTCACTTTTCATAGAATTTGCTTTTAGGATGTCTTCGTATGTTGGATTCAATGGAAATGTTCCTATTTTGGCGATATATTTTACTTCTTCCATTGAAAAATTACATTTTTTATCAAATTTTATCAATGAAATTATTCTTCATAAATTTCGAGCGTAAAAATTACCTCATGCCATAATTTTAGAAAAATCATAAACTTTCTAAAATTTGAACAATTCTTTTTTCAATTTTATCTTTGGTGGATTCAGAAATCTTCCTAGGATCAAACAATCCTTCTTTGATTCCATCTTTAACGAATTCTATGTCTAGAGTACATAAACAACCTTCTTCACCAGTGACCAATTTAGCATCATCAATTAATACAGGACTAGTTTGGTATGTTTCAACAAGTAAATTATCTAGCTCTTTAATCATGTCTTTTTTTCTTTTTTGCAGTTCTTGAAAATTTACATCCGATTTTTCTTCAATTTCTTTTACAATTTCCTCTCTTAACTGATCATTTTCAAAAAAAATCTCAAACAATTTTTGATGATCAAAATCTTTGTATCCTTTTTCCTTTAATTTGTCTAAGACAAGCTGATCATGATTATCT
>JAICHE010000274.1 GCA_025922755.1 Nitrososphaeraceae archaeon | reverse complement strand
TCTTCCTGTCCTTCCTCTTCTTTGAATGAATCGAATTGAACTAGGGATGTTGTCATAGAAAATCACCTGATTTACTTCAGAAATATCGAGCCCCTCTTCTCCTACTCGTGTGGCAATGAGTATGTTGAATTCACCGTCACGGAATTTTTGAACTATTTCAATCTGCTTTTTTTGTTTTAGTCCTGCTTCTCCTGCCTTTCCGATTAAAATCCCTGCTGATAATCCCATCTCCGTTAATTTTTTGTAGATAACGTCTACTGAATCTCGATAGCTGGAAAAAATCAAAGCTTTTCCAGAAATTGTTTTTAGGATTTCTTCTAGTTTTTGGATTTTGGGATGCTCTATTCCTTTTGACTGTGCACTTTTGGCAAGGTGTATTGCTCTGGTAAAATTTGGGTCGACTTCGAATAGTTCCTTTACTCCTGCCCCCTTTTTTGCCTGAGCACGCTCGCAGAACTTCAAAAATGGGGTAATTCCATGTGCCTCAAGCATGTTAAGGGCATAATGAATTCTGATTGCAGTGAATAATGGCTTTGCACACCTTCTGTTTTGTCGTAAGACAAATTGTCGGGACCTTAGAAGAGCTGACAATGATTGCTGTCCATTTAATTGCAATCCATATTTTTTTAGTGTATCATATCTTTCATCTAAAGCTAATTTTAACAATGTTTGAATCGCTTTCATTTCTGGTGGAAGATCAACTGTAACCCAATCTGTGTTGGTTTCCTGAATGTATGGTTTGACATCTTCACTATCTTCGGTCCTTTCTGCAACTCGCGAAATTTTTAATCTGGTTAAGATCTCTGTTGCTTTGTCTTTTTCACTTGGTAACGTCGCAGTCATCCCCAAAATTCTGACATCGGAGTTGCCAAATCTTTCGGCAATTCCAGAATATGCATAATCTCCTACTGTTCTGTGTACTTCATCAAAAATCACCAACCCAAACTGTTCTGGTGAAACTATCTGCCTGTCTAAATCATTTTTTGCAATTTCTGGAGTTGCACAGATTACACTGTTTTGCCAAAGTTTTGTTCTTTTTTGAATCAGATCTTCCCCTGTTATCAGACCAATATCTTCTATTGTTAGATTTTCTTTTAGAAATTCATAATGTTGATTTACAAGAACTCTGGTCGGGGCTAAAAATAATACTCCTTTTCCTTTTGATAAAAATTCAGAAATCACATGGAGGGCAATTGTCGTTTTTCCAAGACCTGTAGGTAAAACCACTATGCAGTTTTCTCCGATTGCTTGTTCTGCAAGATTTACTTGATAATCTCTTTTTTCTATAGAATTTTTTTTTATGAACTTTTTATCAATATGCATCATAGTCAATTTGTATATTTTTCAACCTGCTACTATTGATTTTATGCTTTCGTGTAGCACAGGGTTGACAAAGGTATGATTCTGAATTGGTTATGATCAATAATTGTGCCCAATTAGGCTCAAAAAAATCGGAATTTAGTACCCTTTCTGTCTTTTTTCTTGTCTTAATTTTACTCGTTGATTTTGTTTTGGGAATTGTACGAAATTCAAAACATCTCCTTTTTCAAAAATTTTAAATTAAATTTGTCTATCTCAGGATGTATCCATATAGACTCATAACCTTGGATGGATTAAAAACACTATGGATGAAAAAGAAGAGGACAAGTCCGAAGAATCTTTCCAAAAACATCTTGTCTTTTATCAAAAGCTAAACGACACAATCTTGGGAATAGAATCTGAGATTAAAAACACATCTGATGAAAAATTATTGAAACACCTAAAGGAAAGAATTGAGGCAATTGACCTTGACAAAACAAGAATTAGAAAACTTTTTCCACATATAGATGAAAATGTTTGGAATGCTCTGGATAAAAAAAATTAAAAAAGAAGCACTACTCTAACTGTTTTTTAGCTTTGTTGATCATAGCAGTTTCTTCTCTAAGGTGTTTTTTCAATAGCCGTTCATGAGCTTTTTTGTGAACGCTGTATGCTTTGTTAAGGGATTGTTTTGTCTTTGCTCTTTTTACAGCGGCCTGAAATTTCTTATGAATAGCATTTACTTCTGCTGTATAGCTTGCCATAACTTCGTCTTCTGAGGGTTGTTAAAGAACTTTAT
>JAICHE010000273.1 GCA_025922755.1 Nitrososphaeraceae archaeon | reverse complement strand
CTTTGATCTTAAACTTCATGTAAACTAGTTTTGTTGGTAAATCTTGGTAGATTATTTCGGCATCGGCAATTGTTGTACCTGAAACCCAATCGTAGTTATTTGGGCGATTTGCAAGATAGATTTGTCCTTTTTTCCACAAATTCATAAAAGTTGCCTGAGTCAACTCTCGGTATTCCTCAGAATCTGTCCTGTAATAGTTTGAAAAGTCTCCACTTATGCCTAAATTCTTCATTATCAGAATCATTTCAGCCTCCAAGTCATCTAGGGCTTCTTTGCATAATCTTAGGAATTCCCCACGTTCGGTTTCACGCATTCTGATGTTGTGTTTTTTTTCTGTGTAAAGTTCTACAGGCAACCCGTTTCTGTCAATCCCTATTGGAAAATAGACATTCTTTCCTGCCATTCGGGCCGTTCTGGCAATCATGTCAATCTGAGAATAGTGAGCTGCTGCTCCGATATGCCAAGGTCTGCCAGAGGGATAGGGTGGGGGTGTATCTATTGTAAAATTATCATCTTTTGGAGAAAATTCATAAATTTTTTCCTCTTGCCATTGTTTTAGAATTGCTTTTTCAAGCTCTGGGTTCCATGCTTTTTCTGTAATTTTTGGTTCCATTTTCTAACTATCTTGAAATGTTTGAGATAATGTGTGAACCCTTATTGTAACCTTCGTAAATGTAGACTCCTACTGCCTCTACATTTGGGGGCATTTTAGGAGCTAATAGTTTGATAATCTCTGATGACAAATTCTCAACTGTAGCTTCTCCTTTTAGAAGATACGTTGTATTCTTTGGAACCTGTAAATCAAACATTCCTTTTGGACCTTCAAACTGTATTTGATAATGGGAATCGTCTTGATTTTTCAGGTATTTCTCATTGATGAAAAACTTGTGATCAAAAACATTTACGACTTCTTTGATGATTTTTTTTGCAACACCAAAATCAACCAAAAGATTGTCTTTCATCTGTCCAACAAGTTCTACCATCACTGATGATGTATGTCCATGCAAAATTGAACATTTTTCAACTAGGGGCAAAATATGTGCATAATCAAATGAAAATGATGCATCCTCTAAAAAGATAGAACCTGTCTGCGGGGTCTTGTCGTAAAAAACAATGTCTTCTAATTCCTTAATCTGAGCTGAATACTTTGGATGGCCAATAGCCATGACCTTCTCATCTAAATTATCTTTGATCTCTTTGTATTTTGTAATATCGTTTTCACTATCAATTACTTCAATGAATCCCTTGTTTGTCTTAAAATCAATTTTTACTTTTTTTCCGTTTTTCAGGGTCAATTCATGGTCATATTGGTACTCTTCTTCAAGAAATGAAAGCATCTGTGCTACGGTCAGCTCTGTTCTTGTTCTCATAAGATTTCCCTTTTTGTCGATATATCGAAAATCAGAGTCTAAGACTGTGGGACTTGACGCCATGTGAAGTCATCTGCTTGCGGTTCTGTATATAAATTCTGTAAAAATTTTGAGACCATAATTTATGGTTGATTATTTTTTGAGAAGGACAAAAGAAGTCACGGATAAAAAAACCGTGATTATCTTTGATAGAACCCAACCTTTGTGATAAGTCTCTCAAAATCTAATTTCTCAAGAGATTTTTCTTCAAGGACAGGAACAATATCTGATTTGTATATCAATTCTCTTGTCCAACTCCCACTGTCGCCCGACATCATACTATATTCGTAGAAATTTATGATATACTCTAGTTAGCTTTGATGATTAATTTTTAGCTCGATTTTACAATAAGCGATCAAGAATTAACAATGGAAAAATTTGAAACCCAAGCTAACCTAAGATTCAGTACTTTGATTCACAAACTGGGCAAACCCTAGAATCATCTCTTTCGATCAAAGTTACCCCTATTTTGTATTTCAAGCAGTTTGGGCATTCATATAACTGACTCATAACAATCTAAGGTTTTTAGGATATTTAGTTTCATGTAAGTTAGAAATATTTCAGACTTTTTTTTCAAGGCAAATTAATTTAAAATTATTTTTAAATTTCGCCAAATAGAGAATAGATAGTTAAATCATGCCGTAATTACCATAACTGATAATGTATTAGAAATTGATATACACATAAAAACAATTTT
>JAICHE010000272.1 GCA_025922755.1 Nitrososphaeraceae archaeon | reverse complement strand
CCTCAGGAGTAGTCTATTTGATAACTACCTTAGAAGATATTTCTAAAATGTATCATAGCGTAATTCCTGAAAAAATTAAAGTTAGCGAAAAAAATGGAGGAAGTGTAAGACTATTAGTAGAAATCGATGACTTGGAATTAATCGAGTTTGTTAAAAGATTCAATTCCACAGAAACCAGAATTTGCAATCTTCCATCAAAAGGGAGAATAGTAGTTCAGCAAGGCAATCAATTGATAATGTCAGACTCGGCTAATGCAAACAAATTATCACAGAATTCAGAACTCGATTTTTCTTTATGTACAAACTCAACTGAAATGATAAACAATCTAAACAAATTCTGCGAAATGTTATGGGAATCAGGCAAACCTCTTGATTCTGCAAACATGAAAAAATACTCTAAAAAGAATAACTAAGCGGACCCGATCGGATTCGAACCGACGACCTAACGCTCCGCAAGCGTTCGCACTATCCAAGCTATGCAACGAGTCCTCAAGAGAAGTCGTTGTCCTAGGCTTAATTTGGATTCCGATTATGTAATTCAATTTGAATGAAAAGAAATTTTTCTAAAATCTGGTCTAGGCTTCTTTTTCTGCTTTGTTGACATAGATGTAATTCATCAAGACGCCTGCAATGATGCCCCCAACAATTGGAGCAGCCCAATATAACCAATGGAATTCCCAGAATCCTGAAATTAATGCAGGACCAAATGTTCTTGCTGGATTTACAGATGCACCTGTTAATGGAACTGCAACTAGGTGAATCAAAAATACCATTCCACCGATTGTAAAGCCATGCCATCCAGGTGATGCTTTTTTGTGTACAGCAGTCATGAAAATTACAAGAACCAAGAAGAAGGTCAAAATTGCTTCTACTGCAAATCCTGAACTAACACTGTTGTTAATTAATTCGCTAGGACCGCCCTGAGTTGCAAAGTTTATCTGAGCGCCAAGATCTGGCAGTATTGCTTTTAGAGTAGCAGCTGCTGCCACTGCGCCAATTAATTGAAATATAATATATCCAACTCCATCAGCTATTCCAATTTTCTTGGTGATTATCATTGGTATTGTAACTGCTGGATTGATGTGAGCTCCTGAAACGTGTCCAAATGCATAGATCATTAATGCAATTGCACCTCCGTGTCCTAGAGATATGAACAGAACAGACATTGTAGTTAACCCCTCACCAAAAGAGGCAACAGCTAAAATCACTGACAAAGGCCCAAAGAATACAAGACCGTATGTGGCGATTGCTTCTGCAAGCCATGCCCTAGGATTAACCATCAAGCAAAAGCCCCGCCAATTTCCATATAAAAGATTCGGATTACATCCAAACTCAAAAAGTAATTAATTACAGAACAGGAGAGGAAGGTTACATGGTTTCTGAAGGGGATTCTGTTCCAAAGTTCGAGGCAAATGATGCCAATGGAAACAAAGTAAAATCCACTGATTTTAAGGGCAAAAAGCATGTGATCTATTTTTATCCAAAAGATTTCACCCCAGGATGCACAACAGAAGCTGACGAATTTTCTAAAGATTATAAAAAATTCCAAAAACAAGAAATCGAAGTGATTGGAGTAAGCCCAGATGATGTTGACTCTCATAAGAAATTTTGTGACAAAATGAAAATCGAGTTTCCCTTACTTGCAGATATCGATAAAGATATTTCAAAAAAATTTGGAGTGTGGGGAAAGAAAAAATTCATGGGACGAGAATACATGGGAGTGATGAGAAGTACTTTCTTGGTAAATGAAAAAGGAAAAATTTTCAAAATTTACCCCAAAGTAAAACCTGCAGGGCACTCAAAACAAGTTTTAGAAGATTTTTCTAATTTAAATTAAAATAAAAAGTTGTAAAAAGGTTAGAAACCTTTTGGTAGTGTGCCTCTAGAAGATTTTGCTTGTTCAGGTTCTGGTTTTGGTTCAAATCCCTTAGGTAAACTTCCTCGGGTTGAGCTTGCCCTTGCCTGAGCTTGTGCTGCAGATTCTGCTGCTTCTTGACGTAATTGTTCCTGGTATTCTTTTTCTTGTTCAATTCTTTCTTGTTCGAGTCTTTGCAAATAGTCTTTTTCGTATTCTTCTAGTTGTTCAGATCTAGACTTTGTCTGAGTGTCAGATGTGTTTGGTGGAGGT
>JAICHE010000271.1 GCA_025922755.1 Nitrososphaeraceae archaeon | reverse complement strand
TGTACACCTTCTTTTAGTTGAGGTTTTCTGCCAAACACGATAAGATTGGATTAGGTATTGTATTTAATGTATTATTTATTTCAAAAAACTGGTAATTGAAATTTATTTCAAATTCACGCAGGACAACTCATCAACTATAATCCCTTTACCCCATATCCCTTGTCTCTGCAATCCAGAGTTGATACATTCCATTTGCTTCCAAAGATGACGAAAATTTCAGTTAATTTCCACTATCTTTGATAAAATCCAATGTTTTTAATGAATTTCTCAAAGTCCTGATTGTTTTGACTTTCACTGAATTTGCTTGTGTTGATTTCCATGTAATCTAATAGTCTGTAAGAAACATAACAAACAAGACGTGTTTTGAAAAGACATACTTTTCTAGGCTCAAAATACCCATCGCTAATTCTTAATATTGGAAAATTGCAGGCTCAACATTGGATAAAAAAGAAATTCTCAAGGAATTTTCCTCTGATCCTGATAGATACTATAAGGTAGAATTGTTTGAGCAGCAAGGATTTGTCAGAAAATCATGCTCAAAGTGTGGGAGATTTTTTTGGACATTAAATTCTGAGAGAAATCTGTGTCCTGATGATGCAGAAGATACTTACTCGTTTATTGGAGATCCCCCAACTTCAAAGCGATTTGACTATACCCAATCCTGGAAAGAAGTAGAGTCATTTTTCGTGAAAAATAATCACACTTCTGTTTCAAGATATCCTGTTGTATGCAGGTGGAGAGATGACTTGTACTTTACAATTGCCTCAATTGTTGATTTTCAAAGAGTGATGGGTTCAAAGGTTGTATTTGAATTTCCTGCAAACCCTCTTGTTGTACCGCAGACCTGTCTTCGTTTCAAAGATTTAGAAAATGTTGGTGTAACTGGAAGACATTTTTCGAGTTTCTGCATGATAGGCCAGCACTCAATACCAAATTCTGAAGGATACTGGAAAGATCAATGCGTTGATCTGGACTATAGATTACTTACTGAACAATTTGGAATCAAAAAAGACGAGGTTGTTTTTGTTGAAGATGTATGGGCAGGAGGCGGTTCATTTGGCCCTTCATTGGAATATTTTGTCAGAGGATTAGAACTTGGAAACGCAGTGTTTACTGAATTTCAAGGAGAGTTAGGGCAGCACACTACACTTGACCAGCGAGTAATTGACATGGGTGCAGGTCTTGAAAGATTTGCATGGATTACTATGGGAACACCTACTGCGTATGACTGCTGTTTTGGTCCAATTAATGAAAAATTATTTAATATTATTGGGATTGATTCAGATTCTGAAATTTTACGAAGATACTTTACAGAGATTGCAAAAGAGATTGACCATTACGATGATCTTAACGAAGTACGGCGTATTGCAATAAAGGGTGCAGGAATAAGTGATGATCAGTTAAACAAAATGATAACACCTCTAGAGGGAATGTACCTAATTGCAGATCATCTGAGAACTTTGATTTTTGCCATTTCCGATGGAGCATTACCAAGTAATGTTGGCGGAGGATACAATCTCAGAATGATGTTGCGGCGTATCAATGCAACAATTAGCAAACTGAATTTGAAGTTGGACATTGATGACTTGATTGATACACATATCGATTATCTCAAAAATACCTATCCGGAACTTGATGAGAAGAGAGATGATGTCAAGGTAATTCTCAAACTCGAATCACAAAGATATGAGGATTCCAAAGTTCACATGAAGAAAAAGGCAGACAAGATAAAAGAAAAAGGAACCCCAACGGTAGATGAACTAATTACATTTTACGAATCAGATGGCATTACACCAGAATATCTCAAAGAAGTCGATGCAATTTCAGAGATTCCATCGTCATTTTACTCTAAACTATCTGATTTACATCAATCAGATAAGAAAAAGACCATTGCAGAGCTTCCTCTAGAAGGGTTACCTGAAACTGAGACATTATTCTACCAAGACGACCCAATGGAGTTTGATGCCAAGGTATTGAAGGTCTTTGAGGATATGGTTGTACTAGACAGGACATCATTTTATGCACGTGGTGGCGGTCAAGAACCAGATCATGGTAGTATAGCCGGATTTTCAGTAATTGATGTAGACAAACATGCAAACATTATCGTTCACAAACTAGAAGGCGGCGTT
>JAICHE010000270.1 GCA_025922755.1 Nitrososphaeraceae archaeon | reverse complement strand
TAGTAGAAGAAAGCCAAAATGCCTCTGTTTATGGATTTACAGGAAGAATCAATACTCCTGATAATACATACAAAATAATCTACACTGCCAAATTATCCCAGTTAACTAATCTTATAGATGCCACCGAAAAACCTGAGATAAAAGATGAATCCCTAACCATCCGAATTCTTCGTGGTTCCTCAACTCAAGGCATCGCAAGCAGCTATATTCCAAGTGGGGAAACAAGAGAACCTAGACTTGATGGAGACAGATGGGGATATTTCTCCAAGGATAGAATTGTAGTAGAACCTGGAACTAGAATTACTTTTGTTAATGATGATGTTGTATCACATAGTATACTAAGTGGAAAAGAGAATTATGGAGATCGACATGATCCATTCACTCCTGATGGAAGGATTGCATCTCCAGAAATTTTACCTGGAAAATCAATTACCATAACATTTGAAGAAATAGGATTTTACAGATTATATGATCCAGAATATCCTTGGATGAAAATAATAGCTTATTCTTTCCCTGATGTGGACAATGTTATTCTAGGAACTACAAAAAACCAACAAGGAAATTAGTTTTCCCACTGCCATTTGTAATTCATATACGAATCTAATTTTGTTTGATTAAAAACCATAACAGACAAATCAGAAAATTCTTTTCCTTCCAAATCTTTCACTGTCCCCTCAAAGCTAGTCTCATTTTCAGTAGTTAGTGCTTCAAAAACATGAACTTTCATTTTGTCAGTTGGAAAATTGTTTTCTTTTAGATATTTTGAGATCTCTGAAGGCATAAAGTGTTTGTCTGGTTGTTTAGGCCAAGGGCGAGGAACTAAAATCACACTATATCCATCAATCAAGGCTTTTTGCAAATCCAGTTTTTTTTCTTCTATAGAAGAAGTTACATGCATTGTAATTACTTTGGATTTATCCAAAGGAACTCGAGTTTTTGAGGCAGCCACCTGAATAGAACTTATTCCAGGAATTATTTCGACATCACCAAAAAGTTCAATTAATCTATCTACAACCTCTGACTCTGAAAAATTCACATCCCCAGTAAATGGAATAACTAAAGAGCGGTCTCCCAAAACTGGTAATACTTGCTGATAGGAATCTTCCTGATTACTCATGGTAATTTCATGAACCTCTTTGCCTTCTAGCAAAGATTCAATTGTTTTTAGAGTGTATTTGTACCCAATGACAATATCACAATTTTGAATTATCTCTTTGGCAATTTCTGTAACATATTTTGGTGAGCCAGGCCCTACTCCTATCGCATAGATTTTCCCCAATTTACTTCGTAATTTTCTGTCTATCTTTAATATATTGCACAAAAGGTTCCCAGTCAGCTTTCATGTATTTTGTGGGTTCCTTTGCAGGATATTTTACCCAATCTTGGGCTATTGAATATTGATGCTTTTCTCTTTTTCCATCCTCTTCGTACTCTATTAACAATACACTGCCCCAATCCTTTTCCTCAAAAGAAATATCCAAAATATCATCAAATCTTAACTCTACATTTTTCTCATTTTCCATATCCACTTTCAAATTATTTTCATCATACCCATCATGAGTAATCATGGTGTCTTTAGATTTTAAAAAATGAACAGTTTGCCTTTGCCTTATTGCGTCCCACCACTTTTTTTTAGCCTCAGTTTTATGAACAAACATCAGATGTTTGTCTGTTAGAATTAGCATCCCTTCTCGTCCCCCTATAGAAAAGAATTTTTTGGCTTCTCTCCAGATTGAAACTAAATGCACCTGAATTTTTTCATCAGGATCCATAACGGTCGTTAAAGTTAACTTGTTAAAAACTAATACAATTAGCTTTTATGGAAGAGGCCTAAAGAATTTTTGTTGCAAAAAACTCTCATTATATTTGCAGTAACTTTAATGTTAATTCCTCTTTCCACTCAAGCATTTGCACAATCTGGGGATAAATTAGCTATTTTAGAAACAAGTCAAGGAAATATCGTCATTGAATTCTTTCCTGATGATGCACCTAATCATGTTTCCAATTTCATGAACTTGACTGAAACTGGATTTTATGATGGGGTTTTGTTTCATAGAATAATTCCAGGGTTTATGATTCAAGGTGGAGATCCTAATACGATAGATGGCGACCCCAGCACTTGGGGTATAGG
>JAICHE010000269.1 GCA_025922755.1 Nitrososphaeraceae archaeon | reverse complement strand
ATCATGAAGGTGATACTATTAACATATCTGGCAGTGTTCAAGAAATTCTTTTTGGTCAGGAAATTAACTTGATGGTGGTGGGTCCAAATGGCGATGTAATATTGATAGAAAAATTAACTGTTGACAAAAATAAGGAATTCAAAATAAAAATCCCTGCAAATTCAGAATCCTTGGATGAATTTGGAAAATACAATGTTTTTGCAAGATATGGTCCTGAAAACCAAGCCGCAAAAGATATTTTTTCTTTTGAACAAAAAAACAAATATTTTGCTCCAGAAGAAACTAGACGAAATGTTTTATTGAATTTTGATTTTGTAAATCCTGGTAAAAAAAGTATTCAAGAGCATGTTGATTATACAATCACTGTATCCAAAAACGGTCATACTGTTTTTGGGCCTACCACAAAACATGCAGTAAGTGGTTCTGTTTCATTACCCATGATGATTGCAGAAAGACAATCACATGATGTACTAATTGAGGTAAATGGAGTAATGTTTCAGCCAATTCCTGCAGAAACTTCCAACTTTAGCATAATGACTGGTGGGCAGACTATTCTTTCTGAATTTACCTCAAACCATTCTCTTAAGATTAATCTTGCATTAAATAAAAATCCCTCACCTGACCCCACAATTGTTCCAGAATGGGTAAAAAACAATGCAAAATGGTGGGCCGATGATCTAATAGAAGAAGAAGATTTTATCAAGGGAATAAAATACCTTGTAGAAAAAGGTGTCATACAGATTAACCAAGTTTGATTTTTCAAAACTAGTTAAGCTATTTTAAAAGGCTAAAATCAAGAAAGAGTGTGACTACAAGAACTCAAGCTTTGATTCCAATTGCAGCAGCTGCAGTAATTATTGGAATAGTTGGATTGCTTTCTATTCCAAGTGATAGTAAATTAGAATCAGTAGAATTTCCAAGGGGTACAATCAAGGTTGATGATACGGTTCTTGAGGTACAAATTGCAGATAATGAATCACGACGAATACGAGGCTTGATGTTTCAAGACCAGTTACCATATGATCAGGGAATGATCTTTGTTTTCAACGAACCTGGGGTTTACTCTTTATGGATGCTAAATATGCAATTTGCACTTGATATGATTTGGTTTGATGCTGATGGAAATGTTGTACATATTGAAGAGGATATACCTCCATGTGAGACTCCTACTGAAATCATGGCCTGTCAGAGCATTGTTCCATCCGGAGAGGCAATGTATATTCTTGAGGTAACTGCGGGGTTTGTTGAACAGTTTGGTATTACAAAAGAATCTAAACTTGACATCATATCAATTTAGGATTGCAAAGCCTTATCTTAGAAATGTAAATTATTAGAAAAATGAACAAAAAGGCTTTGATTCCTGTCGGTATAGGGGTTGTGGTCATTATTATTGCAGTAATATTGATGGTTCCACAAAACAAGCAAGTTGAACCTACAGCATTATCAATTTCATATGTTGACACTAACAAAGAACTGCAATCTATTCTTGATTTAAACCAAATCCGAATGTCTTCTCCACTCAAACTAAATGGATTTTCAATTGAACAATACTGTACATTTTTTTCAGATGAGCAATTACAAAAATCAATAGAATACTGCACTTCTACTGAGCTTTTGGATTCAGAAGGGAGGTACTTGGGAAATATCCATATGGTTGGGGCCTCATCTGAGCCTTGGTATGTCATAGGAGTAATTCAGGCAAGCCCAACAATTTCTCAAATGGATGAAATCAAGACTGTTTTCACAACCATGATGGAGACCACTGTTTGTGAATGCTGGGACGAGGAGAAACCAGGCGGGTTTGAAACTGTTTCAGAATGGATTGATGCAGCAGCCTCTCATCACTTGGAGGCAAAGCGAATCACAAGCAAATCTGAAATTAGTGGCATTGCACAAAAGAATCTTCTCTTGGAGATTACAACAAACACAGAGGGTTATTTGTGGAAGTTTATTATTCCCGTTTGAGGTTTGAATTAATTGATCTTAATTATTGATTCACTGATAAGATATTGAAGCGCATTAACCATTTCTTGTTCTGAAATTTTTTCCTCAACATACCATTTCATGGCATTTTTAACCCAATCTGGAATCTCAGTGTCTTTAATTTCTTCGATGATGTTTTCAGAATTATTTGAATGGT
>JAICHE010000268.1 GCA_025922755.1 Nitrososphaeraceae archaeon | reverse complement strand
AGAGAAGTGATCTTGAAACCATTTTTGGCTATTTTTATTGCTGGTTTTAGAATTTCAGCCCATTCTAGTTTTCCATATTTTTCATTTAGAGATCCCATTACTGCAACCGTGCTGGGAACAGTGGTTGCTTTGTAACCTAATGTCCTATCAATTTGGTGTTTAAATCTCTCAGGTAAAGCTCGAGAGGGGGCACGTGTTGAGCCATCAATACAAATAGAATTTCCTTTAAAATGAATTATGGCCATAGATTGGCCTCCCAGTCCTGATGCCTGAGGTTCACAAACACCTAAAGCTAGCGCAGTAGCACATGCTGCATCTACTGCATTTCCTCCTTTTTTGAGCATCTCTAGGCCAGCCTTTGTTGCTTCAGGAAAAGCAGATGAAACCATACCGTGTTTTGATTCTGTAAATTTCTTATCGGATGTACATTGAAATGAGCTTTCTATTTTTTTAAAATTCAATTATTTTGTGTTAATATTTTGAATCTTTTAAATGATTTTTCTGACATTTGGTTGGGCAATCATTCAAAAAGTTAATTGTATAATTTGATTCTTAGAAAGGAACCAAGTGCCATTTAAGAGGAAAATTGAAATTCTTTAAATCAAACTGTTGGATTTAGAGATTCACATTAACAATAAAAAAAATCTCAAATGTGTTCTATATCGATTAGATACACAGGACAAAATACATGTTCCACCACCTTCCTTGAAACACTTCCCAAGCTTAATAATTTTTTTAATCCTTTTAGCTTTCTTCGTTTTGCCATTACAATAAGGTCAATATCATTTTTCATGTTTGTTTTGAGAATTTCTTCTGCAGCATCCCCAACTACTACTATTTTTTCAGCCCGAACTCCTTTTTCCTTACATTTTACAATTTGTTCTTCAAGTTTTTCATCCATGGTTTTTTTCAACATGTTATTAGCACTCTCCATATCAGCTACTAGTTTTTTTCTTTCAGATTCAGCAAGAGCAAAGGTTGCAGGTATAGGAGATGCTTCAATCACATGTAATAAAATGATTTTTGCAGAATCATTTTTTGCTAAATGAATTGCATGACGGACTGCCTCATCACCTGCAGGTGTGCCCCCATGTGGAACTAGAATTGTTTTATACATTAATTACTCCTGCGTAAGTTCTTCGGGATCCACATTAACAGTATCAAAACTCGTCTGCTTGCACTGAGGACATTCAAGAATATTAGTCACTCCCGCTTTTTTAGAAAAGACATTTCCACATGCCTTACAAACTCTTAATTCACTGATTGAAACCATCAATATCCTTGCATATTATGAATTATTTAATATCTTGTAAGAAAACCATAATGAGAAAAACAAGATAAAAAATTATTTTAGTTTGAGGATAAGTATTTTTGATGAGATTATGTTAGGATTTTTTTTCAAATCCAAATGATACTGCACAGGATAAACTACAAAAATCGCTTTGCCTAGAAGAATACTCCTTACCACACTGTCTACAGGATTTCATTTTATTCTAGTTAGTTTTCATAGGCTTTATCAAAACCAAAAAATGGGCTAACATGGGTTATAGCCAAATACTTGATAAATCAATCATAGAAAATCAAGGAGTCTTAGAATTCATCAATTCGGGCATACCTAAGGAATTTCTTTGGATGTTCTTCGACGTATTTTTTGATTTTTAATCTATCAGATTTGGATATTCCTTTCATGTTTTTCATAATTTCATTGATAAGATCATAGCTTGTTTGTGCTCCCTTGTACAAACCTAAATGAAATAAAACTGGTAACTTGAAGAGTTGGTCATCAGTTTTTAAACTAACATCACTGAGGGTTTTGGCATTTTTTGATTTTACTTGTAATGATTTATCCACTGCCGTTCCAAACAATTCTGATAGTCCGGAACTGATACTACGCTCAAGTTTAGTATTTTTTTCCTTTTTAGCCATCGAAACAATCCGTTTAATCTTCAATAAAGCTTGATTTTCTTCAATTCCATCAAAATCAAGGGAGGATAAATCAACGCCAAAACATGTTTTAAAATAATCAATAATGTACGACAGAGATTCTTTTCTACATGCTGCTTTTGTAGTTCCAAATGGACAATTTTCACAGTTTGTTGTAAAGTATCTTGCTCCTCGTTCCCCAAAACTAGACAAAATTATT
>JAICHE010000267.1 GCA_025922755.1 Nitrososphaeraceae archaeon | reverse complement strand
TATTGATCCTGCTTTGAGAAGACCCGGAAGATTTGACAGAGAATTTGAAATTTCAGTTCCCAACGAAGATGGAAGGTTGGAGATTCTTCTTATCCACACAAGAGGAATGCCAGTTGCTGAAGAAATTGATCTTAAAGATTTGGCAGCAGAACTTCACGGATATACTGGTGCTGACATTAAATCCCTGTGCAGAGAAGCTGCTATGAAATCAATTAGAAGATATCTTCCAGAAATTGATTTGGAAAGTGAAAAGATTCCCTCTGAAGTACTCCAGTCAATGCAAATCAAACTAATTGATTTCTATGATGCAATGCACGAAGTTGTACCAACTGCAATGAGAGAATTCTATGTAGAAAGATCAAAAGTATGGTGGAAAGATGTAGGAGGATTAGAGGATGTTAAAGAAGCGTTAACAGATAATTTAATTTCTGCAATGAAAGAGCCAACTAAATTTACAAAAATGGGGATTAAACCTCCCAAGGGTGCTTTGATTTATGGACCACCTGGTTGCGGTAAGACAATGATTGCAAGAGCACTTGCCACTGAGAGTGGTGCAAACATGATCTTAGTGAAAGGACCGGAGCTTTTATCAAAATGGGTTGGTGAATCTGAAAAGGGAATTAGAGAAATATTTCGTAAAGCAAAAGCATCATCTCCATGTGTAGTTATATTTGATGAACTAGACTCTCTTGTTCGTTCTAAATCAGGAGAAGGAGGAGTCAGCGAAACAGTACTCAGTCAATTGCTTACAGAAATTGAGGAAGGAATATCATCACGTGTTGTAGTTGTCGGCATAACTAACAGACCAGATGTTTTGGATAACTCCCTTCTTAGGACTGGACGATTGGATTTAGTACTATACGTCCCACCTCCAGATGAGAAAGGAAGATTAGAAATTATCAAAATTTTGACTGAGAAAATGCCATTAGATAAGGATGTAAAATTACAAGAGATTGCAGTTGCTACTCAAAATTACTCTGGTGCAGATTTAGCTGCATTGTGCAGAGAGGCAGCAATACAGGCAATGAGAAATGATTCAGGAAAAATCACCAGCAAAGACTTTGCAAATAGCTTAAAACAAGTAAGACCCTCGATAACTAAAGAAGTAGACCAGTGGTACAACAATGTAAGAGAAAGTATATCTAACGTGGTGCCTAAATCAAGAGATAAATCATTTTACGGTTAATCATGGCAATTCCAATTAGAAACACAGTATTTGACAAAATAAAGGAAGCAGGGTCTCTTACTGATTCAGAATTATTCAAAGCATTAGCAAAAGATGAATATGCGTTGACTGAAGACAAATTCAACAAACTCCTTCTTGATTTGGAAATAATGGGGCTAATCAATGTCGCATGGATTACTAAAGACACAAGAAGAATCGAAGTCATAACCATCAAAGAAGAGATAGACGAAATAGAAGAACAAAATAAAGAAATCATGGAAAAAGACTACGAAGCTAGTTTTCCAGGTTTTGAAAAATAATTAATTTCTAAAATAGAGGAATATGAAACGCTGCATCTAATGCAACTGCAACAAAAATTATTGTAAGATATGGAGCAGTTACTTTGTATGCCTTCCATGCAAATTCAGAGGTAGGATTTTTTGTAAGTTTGTAATGATATGCCAACATAAGACCGCCAGAAGCTGCTGCAATTACTGTATAAACAAGGCCCATTCCAAAGGCAGAAATCATAAGAGAGTATGGAAGCAAAATAATCGTATTAGCTAAAATGTATTTGGATGTTTTTTGCATGCCAATAATTACGGGAAGCATTGGAACTTCTGCTTGAGCATATTCATCTTTAATTTTCATAGCAAGACACCAAAAGTGAGATGGAGTCCAAACAAATACCAAAAATCCAATCAAGAATCCCAGTAAATCCATAGAACCAGTAGCAGCTGACCATCCGGCCCAAGCTGCTGCACTTCCGGCAATCCCGCCTATTACTATGTTAGATGAATTTAGTCGTTTTAACCATGCAGTATAGATTATCACGTATGAAAAAATTCCTAATGCAATAAAAAATGCCGAAACAGCATTTAGCATAAAGTAACCATAGATTACTGAAATGCAACTTACAACCAAGCCATAAATCAAAACTTTGGATGCAGAAATTCTGCCAGAAGGGATAGGGCGTTGACTGGT
>JAICHE010000266.1 GCA_025922755.1 Nitrososphaeraceae archaeon | reverse complement strand
GATTTCAATACATGAAAAATACCTTCAGAATTGATTTAAGACACTGTATGACTTTTAATGATACATCTAGTTATGCCTAAAAGACCGAATTTACGTCAATTATTGAAAATTGAACTAAAGTAATTCCAACCATAGTCATGACAACCAAAATTATGGAGTAAAGAAATCCACCTGAAAATGCACCTTTGATTACTCTTCCTAAGAACAAACCTGCCGTCCATGATTGTACCAGAACGATTAATGGGAACAACCCCAATGAAGATCCTACCAACCCTTCTTCAAGATTAGACAAATTCTGGCTTTCTTGAGCAATATCACTAAATGAATCAATTACAAGGAGAGTTGTAAACCCAGTTGTACCCATTAGTACAAATCCTACATAAAGATACGGAATTAACAAATCTCTTTTTTCTTTTTGAATCTCTTGTATTCTTTCGCTTGTCTCAGTTAGAGAATCTAATGTTTGTGGATTTCCTCCACCTGCTGAGATTAACTCAAACAATATGTTGAAACTAATTAGAACGTTAAATGCTTGAATTTCTTTTTGCAGATCCTTGAAAATTGTTTTAAAGTCAACCCCCCATTCAATTTTATTTGAAATACCGTTTGCTACAGAATTGAACAATCCATATTCCTTTCTTTTACAGGCATGTATTACACTACTTTCTGGACTCATTCCTGTTTTTCGAGCTTCAGAAATGGTACGCAATATTTTTGGAGTAGAGTCTTCTGCAGAAATTGTTTTTGCATACAGTTTTTTGAAATGAATTGCTGGAACAACTGAAGCTGCAATAAAAGCACCTCCCAACAAGTATGGTTCCATAAGAGGATCAGGAATCAAATTCAGACCTATTATAATTCCACTAACAAGTAATGCGGGGGCTGCAAACATTATAATTTTTTTATAACCTAACTCGGGATTTTTTGCAATTGGATTATTGTTGGCAGCAAAGAGAAAAACAAATGATATTGTCGGAGTTAAAATCAAAAATATTATTTCGCCACTAATCCCAGATTCAGATGTTGCAAATGGATCTGAAATTACTGCAGCACTGATAATGTAGACTGCCAACAATACCACTTGTATGGTCATATATGCTTCGACGAGAGCACCCATCTTTACTACTGCTTGTTTTTGTGATTCTGCATGTCTGTCATAAACTGTCTTCATTTTGCTCTTAAGGTAGTTTATTAGATTCCCTCCACTTTCGACAGTTGATACATATCCGTCAAAAAAGTCTCCTAAAGCTTTTGAACTAGAACGGGTTCTTACTTGACGCATTACCTCAAGTGGATCTACACCCAGCAAGTCGATACGCTTTATCATTTTTAATGACTCTATTCTTATCGTTGGCAATAATTCCATAGATCTTATGCGTTGAAGCATAAAGTATGGGCCTATTCCTGCACTACTTAGAAGTGTGACTATTGTGATGAAATAGGGTAGTTCTTTGTTTATTTTTTTGCCTTGTTTATGCTCATATCCCTTTTCATTAATTTTACTAATTGACAACAAATTTAGTCATCCCCATAATTGATTTTCTTTAGCACTGATTTTGGATCATTGTAATATTTTCGTATCATTTCTGTTACTGCTTTATGTTCCCGGATATTGTTAGCAGACATCCACTTTAGAATTTTTGTTCTTTTATAATGTTCTTTGATAATTTCATCTATGCTGTAACCACTACTCTCTGATATTTTTTTTAGATTTTTACTTGCATCAAGAGAATGTTCAAAGAAATCTGATTTTGGATTCCATTTGGTAACAGAAATGGGTGAAGTATCATTTGAAATTTCTTCAATTGATATTGCACGCCTTATACTTTTACCAGTTGTTTTGTCTTTAACTCGTTTTATTACTAATGCACAATTCATCAAAGACAAATAAGCAGGAGGTATGCTCATTGGTTTTTGCTGAAGCCTCTTACTTGCAGATTCAAAACTGTCTGCATGCATTGTACACAATCCCCCGTGTCCCGTAGCCATAGCTTGAAACATGACATATGCCTCAGACCCTCTAATTTCACCAACAATTATGTAATCCGGTCTATGCCTTACTCCAGATTTGATTAATTCGTATAATCCAATTTCTCCTTCGTCATTAGAACCATACCCTGATCTTGAAATTAAAGAAAACCAGTTATCATGTGGTAAATTAATCTCTGCAACATC
>JAICHE010000265.1 GCA_025922755.1 Nitrososphaeraceae archaeon | reverse complement strand
AAACTTTTTGTTTGGTGATCCCAGTCTAGGAGGACTTGATTTGTCATCCCTCAACATTCAACGAGGAAGGGATCATGGTATCCCTAACTATAATGCTGTTCGAATAGCATATGGTCTAGAACCTGTCACTGATTTTGATCAAATAAGTTCTGATCCAGACATCCAAACAAAACTTTTCCAACTATATGGAGAAAATATAGATGATATTGATCTCTGGGTTGGAGGACTAGCAGAAGATCATGTTCCTAATGCAATGGTTGGAGAAACAATTAGAGAAGTCTTAATTGATCAATTTAGTAGGTTACGAGATGGTGATAGATTTTGGTATCAAAATGACCCATTTTTCCAAGATAACAAAGGTCATATGAAAGAAATAGAAAAAACTAAACTTTCTGATGTCATAAAAATGAATACCAATATAGAATCCATTCAAGAAAATGTATTCAAGTACAACAATGCAAAATAGATTTTAAAATTGTATTCCTTTAATTTTGGATTTTATTCAATTAAAATTGCGGGTTTGAAAGGCCTTGCATGCATAGCCTTTCCTTTTGGATCGTAAATGTCACTATCTGATTCTGAATAAACTAATGTCTCTACACCAAATTCTTTTTTTCCAATACTTGCCAATTCTGCAGACAAAAATTCTTTTTCACTAAAATCTTTGGATTCAAGCTTCATTGATTTGATTACTTCAGATTCTGAGTGTAGATCTTTGATTACTTTTTGAACGAAGTCTGGCATCTTTTTGGCATCTGCAGTCTCAGGATCTGCAATCAGTTGCTTCATTACAACTCCCATGTTGTTTTGACCTCCAACCATAATTCCCAATATTTTGCGATAAACTTTGGATTTGAATGCATCTGAATTGACATAGATTACAATTTTTTGTGGAGTGATTTTTGTAACTTTGAGGATATTTGCAATATCTGCAATAGTTGATTTTAACAACTCTTCGGCTTGAATTGATGTTGCATCTACACTATCTTTGCTATACTTGGGCCAAGGTGATTTTGATACTTGCTCACTGTTTCCTAATTTTTCCCACATCTCTTCTGTAATATGTGGCGCAAATGGAGATAGCATTGCAACACGAGCTGAATTTATTCTGTGCAAAATTCCTGAAACATTTTCTCTGCTTTTGGCTTCTACTCTTTTTGCATACCAGCTCAAGTCAGACTCAAACGAAAACAAAATATCATGAAGTGCCTCTCTTAGTCTCATCTTTTCTATGGAATCCGTAATTTGTCTGATCATGCTCTGGGTTCTGGAGATAATCCACCGGTCTTCGGCTTCTAATTCACCAATGGGATTATTTTTGAGCCTAGAGCATTCTTCTAACAGAGACTCCAGCTTGATTTGAATGCCTGACACTGATTCCATGTTAAAATCAGCATCCTGAAGCAATTCAGCCGAAGAAATTATTGCCAGTCTGATGGGGTCTGCACCATGGTTTCGGATTGCATCTCGAAGTGGAATAATGTTTCCCATACTCTTGCTCATTTTAGCTCCATCCATCATCACACTTCCATTAACTACAATTTCTTGAGGCCACAATTTTTTATCAAATATTGCAACATGATTCAAAACAAAAAACGACAAGTGATTCTGAACTAGATCACGTCCTGAATGTCTTGAATCAACTGGATAAAAATACAAAAACTCTTTTTTCATCATATTAATTGTATCTTCATTTAGCTTGGAAGTGTTTGCAGCTAGTGAAATGTCTCCTTTATTTAGGAAAATATGATCAAAGAATTCTTTTGTTAGATTCTCCGGAGTAACCGTTCCATCATTTACAAATCGTGATATGGTATAGTATGCCATGTAAATTACACTATCAGAAAGCGACTCTACAATCCAGTCCTTGTCCCATGGCAGCTTTGTTCCAAGACCTTGTTGTCTTGCACATGCTCTCTCATGTAACCACTCTATCACATCTTTGAACTCTGTTTTGATTTTATTAGGAAGAATATTCATCTCATCAAAACAATTTCTTGCAAGCTCTTTCCATCTCTCATCTCCATAATTCAAGAACCATTGATTGTTCAATATCTTGACAACACATTCAGTTCCACAACGACATCTTATGGGCGCATTTTGAAGAGTTGGGAATTTTTCTAATAATTTTTTATCTTTTAACCAGTATCTTACTTTATCACGACCAAATTCTACTTTT
>JAICHE010000264.1 GCA_025922755.1 Nitrososphaeraceae archaeon | reverse complement strand
CCAAGAGTAATTTTACCATCCAAGATTCCAAACTCTAATTTCAAATCAGCCAAAATGAATCCTGCAACATCGGAAATCTTTGCCATCTTTTTGTATATTTCAATGGAGGTTTTCTCAAGCCAATTGTATTGCTCTTCTGTAACTAGTTTCATTTCAAGTGCTTTTATTTTGTTAATTTGAATGTCGTGTTCTGACTTTGTAGTAGGATCAAAAATTGGTTCAGGTAATTTTGCAGCAAGCGTGGTATCAGTACCATCTGGAACCTTGACCTCACCTTTTTTCCATCTGCTTGCAAGGCTTCCATAAAAGTACCCCCTTACCACACATTCTATTGGAAGCATCTCCATCTTTTTGACTATGATTTCAGTATCGGATTTTCTTTTTACAAAATGGTTAGAGATAGGTAGTTCTTTGAACCAGAATTCGGCAAATTTGCACAAAACCTCACCCTTTTTAGGAATATTTTCTTTGAATTTGACATCATATGCAGAAACCCGGTCAGAAAATTTGAAAATTAAAGTGTCATCCCCAGGATCATAGAGGTCTTTTACCTTGCCTGAGGTTAAAAATTTCACAGAGAAAATTACGGATAATGGCATTTAATTGCTCCTCTGAAATTTCATTTAAAATAAAATAACGGAGCCAACACATATGGAATTGTTGTTTGTGAAATCCAAGACTTTTCAGAGTTCTATTTTATCGTTAATTTTGCTTGTTTTAATTGGAAGTTATATTGGATTTAGTAATTTGGCATATTCTCAAGATTCATCATATACTGTTAATAATCCTGCAATTGATGGAAAACCGACATCTGCAGTTGTTAATGAAAAAACAAACAAAGTCTACATTACTGATTTTTTCGGTGGAAGGCTGATGGTACTTGATGGGCATACAAATGAGGTATTGGAGACTATCAAGGTTGTAAGAACCCCCTTTGGTGTTGGAATTAATCCAGAAACAAACATGATTTATGTTGGAGGAGAATTTGCAAACATTCTTTCAATCATAGATGCCACAACTAGTCAAGAAATCAAACAGGTTGAACTTGAAGATCCTTATGATATTGCAGTAGACTATAGCCGGAATAAAATTTACATTACAAGTGACAGACAAAATTCAGTTTATGTGATAGATGGTACTACAAATGAGATTATTTCTTCTTTTGATGTATTGATTCCTTGCGGGATTGCTGTAAATCCCATTACTGGAATGGTCTATGTAACTAGTGAATCAGAAAATCAAGTTCACGTGTGGGATGGAAATTCAAGTAAGGAAGTTTCAATCATAAGAGTTCAGGAAAGCCCAAGAGGGGTAACTGTCAATCCCAGTACAAATATGATTTATGTTACAAATCAAGAATCAAACACAATTTCGGTAATTGATGGTTCAAAAAATATCCTAGTTGATAAGATTAAGGTTGGAGAGATTCCAAGAAGGGTAATTGCAGACTCCAAATTAAATTTGATATATGTCTCAAATCAGGAATCAAGCGACATTTCGGTAATTGATGGTAGAACCAATAAAGTAATTGAGAATATTCCAGTTACAGAGCCCTTTGAGCTTGCAATAAACTCTGAAAGTGGAAAGTTGTATTCAATGTATTATGGAAGTGGATTATCAATTATTTCAAAACCTACAAACCTAATCACCCCTCTAAAGCAATTTTCTCAAGGAGTTGAGCCAATTGATGTCAAATGTCCTGATGGATTTATTCTTGTTTTAAAAATATCAAATCAACATCCTGCCTGCGTTAAGTCACATACCGCTCAAAAATTGATTGAACGCGGATGGGCAAATTCAACTGATATTTAATTCTCTATTTGTTAAATTTTCAGGATAATCCGGAACTCAAGAACCCATCATTCCAACCATTTTAGGTGGAGTACGGTATGCTTTGCTTACAAATACCTCATTATCAGCAGTTACCTGAACAAACTGCATAGAGTTCTCAGGTGGTGGGGAAAGAAGTATTTTGTCCCCCGGTTCTAAAATTTTAAGATCTAGGGTATCACCATCTCCAAAATTCACATGGATGTTTGTTAGTGGTTTTGCCCCTGTGTTTTGGATAGTTACTCTACCAATATCAAAGAGATTTTGTTTGTCAATTATTGGGTCTACATAAACATCATAGTCCTGAGTTGGTACTGACATTTGCACAAAATTTGAACCAAAACTAACTG
>JAICHE010000263.1 GCA_025922755.1 Nitrososphaeraceae archaeon | reverse complement strand
GACTAAACTTCCATCAGAACTCATTGAAAAACTACTACAATACTCTAGCGAGAAAAAAGATGTCATCATGGATCCCTTTTTAGGTTCAGGCCAAGTAGCAGTCGTCAGCAAAAATATGGGCAGAAGATATGTTGGATTTGAAATTGTTCCTGACTATTACAAATTTGCTAAAAAAAGACTGGACAAGAATTTGTATAGGATAAAAAAATCCAACTAGTTTGATTTGTGTTTTTCAGGATCGTCAATCTTTTTTTGACCCATCCTGTCTGAAATTGTTTTTTGTAACTGTTCATCTGTCAGTCCATCGGTTCTAATTCCAAGCGATTTGGCAATAATTTCATTTTTTTGTCTTTCACTTTCTACGGGGCCAGAAATCTCCACACTATCGTGTGATACTTCTTTTAACTGATTTTGCACATCTGCTTTGGCCCTATTGTATTCATTAACAGCCTTTCCAAGTTTTCTAGCCGCTCCTGGCAGATGCCCCGTACCTAAAAATAAAATCAATACAACAAAAATTATGATTACCCACTCGCCTCCAAGGATATTCAGAGAGTATTCAATCATAGCATCAAATGCCCTTGTTTGAAATTAAACGTAATGTTTTGCAAAGAAATTTGTTAATTTTCAGATTCTCTGAATACGTCTGGGCTCTAATTTTTTTCTGGATAAAATTGCAAGTACAGTTACCCCCATTCCTATGATGAAAAATACTAGATATGGTGCCTGGTCTCCAAAGGACTGGGTAATTGGACCTCCTATTGTTGGACCTATTGCCCAACCTATTCCAAAAACTGTTTCATATGCCCCAATTATCTTTCCTGAAATTCCTTTCCGTGTTTTACTCAGAATAATCTCAAGGGTCAAAGGAAAAAATATGCTAAACCCAAATCCCATCAAGACTAGGGCTACCCCGTAAATGATGATAGAATCAGAGACAACCGAGAGTGCTAATCCAAGCGATACTGCGATTGTAGCTGCAATGAGAGTTTTACTTGTGTGACGAGAGAGCTTACCTGCCAAGACAAGTGATACAACCCTTGATACTCCAAAGGCAAAATACAAGTACAAAATATCTGTATCAGACATTCCATTGTCGTTGAGAAACGCTGGATAAATTGAGAGGATAATTCCAAATGATGATGTGCAAAATATCAAAAGAATTATCACTTCAGGAAATTTTTTCATCTCCTTTATTGATGAAAAGGAAAATTTTTCATGATGATCTTTTACGTTTCTTCTTGAAACCAAAAGAGCCGAAATAATTGCAGTAGCCAAAATAAACGCAGTTATCTGAAATAGTATTCTGTAGGTGATATCCAACTCTTCAAGGAACACTGTTCCTAAAAGTGGTCCTACCATAAATCCCAAAACAAAGAACATTGTAAACCATGAGATGTTCCTAACTCTGTCTTTTTCTGAACTCTCTTTTGAAATAATGGATTCACAAGGGGGCCAAAAAAATGCGTGAGCAACTCCTGTCATAATTCTAAACCCCATTAATTCTGGGACTGACTGTGCAACGGATAGAAGATAGATTGATGCTGAGTTTATTGATGCACCTAGTGCAAGAAGGTATCCATTATTGAATTTGTCAAGTAAAATTCCTACAAAAAATGGAATGAACATGTATGGAATAAAATTAGCAAGGCCAATCAGTCCAAGCTCAGAATAATTGGCGCCAATTACATTTTTTGCAAATACAGGCAATATTGGTCCGTGAAGCCCATAAGATATCCCAATAATCAGACCTGTAACGTTTACAAGAATTAACGCCTTGTTCATTTGTATGCGGCAACCATTATTGCCCCACCCATAAGATCTTTCTCAAACTCTACTCGTGAGAATTTTTCTAATAGCAACTCCTCTAGTTTTTTATTTTTAGGCCATCTTTTGTAGGTCCCATACAGTGTAGCAAATTTTAGTCCGAGTCGTCCTCCTGCCATGAGGGCCAATATTGGAAGGATAGCTCTAAGATAAAATGAAACCCCGAATCTAATAAAAGCCTCATCTGGCTTTCCCAAATCTACAATTACAAATCTACCTTCTTTTTTCAAAACCCTGTGGATTTCAGAAATTGCAATTCTAAGATTAATTGCATCTCGGAGTGAGTATCCGCATAAGACTGCATCAAACTCCTCGTCTCTGAATGGAATGTGCTCAAAGACACCATTTGCCATGTCGGGAG
>JAICHE010000262.1 GCA_025922755.1 Nitrososphaeraceae archaeon | reverse complement strand
GATTTCAAATGATTGAAAGCAAATCAGTTTACAAAACTTACTAATGTATGAGTAATTCGTATATAGCTTAAACGGGTTCAATGGTCAGTTTGTTGCGGCAAATGTTAACAATTGAAAACTAGCTTAATGTATGTAATTTTAGGAGTTGTTATTGGAGCATCAATGACACTAATTGTGGCCATGTGGATGATTGACTACCTTTAATGAATGTTCATCCCATTGCTATCTTGGTCATTCCTTTTGCAACAAAAATTTTTATTTAAACGAGTGTACCTTTAGGTCAGGTTTATTAACTTAAGTGTAGGGAAACTCTAAAACCAAATATTCTAAAACAGTGGTAATGCAATTTGAATTCACGTGTAAAAATTTAATCTTCAAAAACACTCTAAACTTAGAAAACATAAAAGTGAATCCTCAAATGAGTGCAGGGATATTGAAAATTTGATTCCAAAAAAAGTCAGAACCAGCAACTCAAATATTCCCAAACAATATAGAAGTCAAATGCAAATCTTAGGGGATATTCTAGATGCCACAATGCAAGGTGGACGCGAGGGCTGCAGAATTTCTAACATTTCAAGAAAGGCCAATTTATCACACTATACTGTTTTAGAAAAATGCAGTAAATTAATTTCTGCAGGATTGGTTGAACCTGTGAACCATGATCGGTACAGAATTTTTATGGTTACCGAAAAAGGACTCGATTTTATTCATGAATTTAGAAAATTTCAAGGTTTGGTGGAATCCATGAATTTTAGATATTAGAAATTATTTTTTAAGAAATAAGTTATTACAGTTTATCATCATAAATTTCCTCACTTTGTAGTTTATGGTCCATCAAATGGACATGGTGCTTTAATTCAAGACACTTCAAATATTTTTGAGAGTGAACCAGATGGCATTTTGTCAATAAAAAACTATGTTATTCGTGAAGTTGTGATTTGAATATTTTTACAAGATCCTCCTTATTTAACATCGAGAATAATACAACCAGATCACTAGACGATAAAATTCCCAAAATTTCATCGCCAACTATTACAGGAAGTTTGTGGATGTTTTTACTAGTCATAATTTCTGCAACATCGATAATGGATTCATCAGGATGAATGTGAATTAGTGGCTGGGACATTATTTCTTTAACCTGTGATTTCAAAGGATTTTCAAATGGACCTATACTATTTACGATGTCCCTCACGGTGATAATACCAACTGGTTTGTTATTTTCAACAACTATTACAGCTCCTACTTTTTTTAGATACATTGTTTTGGCTGTTTCTTTTATAGAATCTAACGAATTTACAGTTACTACATTTTTTACCATAAATTCTTTTACGGGAAGGTGTGATTCAGCCATACAATTGATCTAGTGCTCCAGATGATAAATCTGTTTTTTATCAAATTGTTTTTGTAATGAATGCAAAGTAGTTTTTCAATCGTATTTTGTATAAGATTTAAAGATAAAAAAAATTAGTGTATAAAATTACCCTCTCTGTGGGGAAGGCATTCTTGATTAATTTCCCCTGATGCACCATCAATTTTACATCCGCATGTTAATTCTACAACGGAATGATGTGCAAAATTCAAATCAACCATAACATAGCATTACAAAATTTCTTTAAAACCTCTATGAACGATTTATCAGTGAAAAATGTGTTGGAAAATTTTTTTGTTGAAAAAGTAATCCCTTAATGATTTAGTAGAGATGTTTATAGAATATGGCCGTCAAATCGCCCCATGTCCGAATACGTGCAAACATGGAGAAAAAAAATCAGAATCAAGATTCTCTCTGATATCGCGCAAAGGGAATTGAGATCAGGTCAAGAAACAGGCCAAATATACGAGAAACTAGATAAAGAAATGAAAATCAGATGGAATCTAGTTTTGTGTACTAGAAAACAATACCTTGAGGAGATAAACAAATCACTGAATCAATCTATTTTAGCAAATGAAGTACTCTAATCTAAAGACAAAACACACTCAAATTTACAATCAAAAGTAATTAAATTGAAAATTATAAAAAAATATTATTTTAGTCGTTTTCGCAAAGTTTCATTCAAAACAGAGGAAAAACTTACAGATTCAGATGTATCCTTGATCTGTTTTGCTTGAACTTCATGTAGTTTCTTTAGCAAATCATCATCAAGCATTATTGTGATCCTTTTTGCCATGTTATAACATAGTGAGTGAAAATCCAAATT
>JAICHE010000261.1 GCA_025922755.1 Nitrososphaeraceae archaeon | reverse complement strand
TAACTACGGCTTCTAGTTATCTTGTTGCAGGAAACGTAGACGTATTGATTGCCTCAATGTTTGTTATTGGTGGAGTAGTGGGAGGAATGTTTGGAATTAAGCTTACAGATAAAATATCAAAGGAAAACCTAACAAAGATTTTTGCAGTGTTGCTATTTGTAATTGCCGGATATATTGTTATTCAAAGTTTGTTTTTCTAATATTTTTTTAAAATACATAATGAAAAATATGATTAACAATTGAATTACTGCTAGAATATTTTAGTCAACATTTGATGTGAGTGATGCCAAGAAATTAAACATAACTCCGATGATTGTATGATAGTGAACAAACTACTAGTTTTATTTCCATACGCGCAAAAATATCATGGTAAAAATTAGTTGCAAAAACTATGGATTTGACTGTGAATTTGAAGTAAACGAGAGCGAACCCGATGCTATCAACAAGTTTCAAAAACACTCAATGGTTGAGCACGGGATAGAGTATAGTTCAGGCACATTAAATCAAATAATTATGAGAATGAAAAATCAAGCCTAAATTTTAGGTGTAAAACCATTACATTGATTTTGAAAAAATTCAATGATTCTAGAAACTCTCATTCCTTTAGCTTGCTTTCTTCAAATAAATCCGAACCATACCAAGAGTATCTGAAATAATCAAGACACCATTCATGAAACATTGGATCATTGCTGTAAAACATCTCACTTAGGTCTGATTCGCCGTCTTTGTTTGGAAACATCACGCATGCCTCGTGTTCATTTAACACCAAAACTGTCTGGACATTTTGCCTCATCTTTCGTTTGACAAGGCCTTTTTCCATTAATTTGTCAAATCCTAATTTTTTTAAAATTGATTTTCGGCCTTTTGGAATAACGGCTGATTCAGAGAATATGTAGTTGAATTTTACTCCCTTTTTGACTCGTTTAACTAAGGGCTCAATAAGATCAAGTGGAACCTCAGATAAAATCTCAAAGATATATTCATTGGAATTTTTGTAAATTGACTTCCACTGTTCCATCACTTTTGAGAAACCTTTGATGTGGTTACCATTGGCAAGCTGACCGCACCGCATTTTGAACTTATAGGGAATATCTCCTAGTGTGTGCTCTTCAAAATACTTGCGATTCTGAGATAAGAAAACAACTGTTGGTACTTGAGTACACACTACTTCTCCGAATGTGGTAAGTGAATATTTTCCATCGATTCTTTTTTCAATCAATCCGCTTTCAACCAGTCTAGTAAAATTTCTATGAACCTCTTGTTTTGTAGCATCAAGTTTTTTGGCAATTTGAGTTGGCGTAGAATTTTTTCCTAATAAAATGAATAAAATGTTTAATCTTTGAGGGCTAGCAAGATCTAAAACATAATCTGCTGTTTCCTCAATGATATCTGTCATGAGTAATCATTCTATGATTTGCTACATAAAAACCCGATGAAAATGAGGTGATACTAATCAGGTTATTCAACTACCTCGATTAACTCTTTGAGTTTTCTTCGAGATTTCGGTGGTTTTTTCTTGTCAGGATAACCTATGCACAATATTGATGAGGGTCTCAAATCAGTACCAAGAATATCCTGCACTTTTTTCTCATCAAGCATTCCAATCCAAATCGAGCTTAGGCCAAGACCAGTAGCTGCAATTTGTGAATATGATGCAGCCAAAGTAGCATCCTGTAAAGAAAATTTATCCAGAATTTCAGGAGGGAATTTTAGATTTACACGAGAAGGATCCATACAAAAAACCAAGACTAAAGGAGCATTGACATAAGGTTGCTTATTTGCAGCCTCAACTAGGGCTTGTTTGGTATTCTTGTTTTTGATATAGAATATCTTGAGACCTTGAAAGTTTCCAGCTGTAGGGGCAGTATCAGCTGCTGCCAAGATTTTGTCTACTTTCCATTCTTCTACTTTTGTTTTTGCAAATTTTCTTGTAGAGCGTCTTGTGGAAAATATTCTAAAAACATCAGTTTCAGAAAGGTCTTCGGCAGCTTTTTGGGGATTAGATGATAAAATTGCCTTCAAAAGAGATTGTTCAGATGTTGTACTTTTAACATCTTTTTTTTCTTTTTTATCTGATGTTTCCTTTCTAATCCATACTGAAGGATAGAATGTCTTTGTACTAATTTGAACATATTTTGGCTCATGTGGAACTTTGGCAAACTCTAGCAATTGTTTTTGCAATTCAAAGGTGTCTG
>JAICHE010000260.1 GCA_025922755.1 Nitrososphaeraceae archaeon | reverse complement strand
TTCTAATTGGTTTTTTGTCAGTTTACGATTTCCACAACTTTTACAATGTACGATGTATCCAAGATTTTCTTTTTGATCTGGTTTATTGTATACTTTCACATATATGCGATAATAATGCATATTGCTTTCGACATAAAGAGGAACAATGTCCAAACCTAATCTACCTGAAACAGATCTTAGACATCCCAGAATCAATCTAATGGCAATCTCGTTTCCATATTCCGTCCTTATTGGAATTCCCCCGTATTTTCTCTTACATGCATTTTGAAATAGACCGTTTAGTACCTGTAAATCTGTGGCCGTGCACGAAAGAATCCCACCATGCATTGTTGCCCTCAACCCACAATCAAAAAACGGTGCAGGAGAACCAAATGGGTCAATATCAACAATGGAACCTCGATTCCCTTTTTTAGAATAATTACTGAAAAATCTACATATTTCCTTTTCACAATATTCAATATTCTTTAGGCCATTGAGGTCTGCTGAATATTTTGCAATTTCTAATGCAGATGGGTTAAGATCATTTATGACAACTTTTTCAACATCTAACTCTTTGGCAACCCGTAATCCTCTGGGACCAATTCCTGATAATCCTTCAAGAAATATTTTAGGACCTTCAAATTTTTTCAAAAATGCTCCGTATGCAATTATAGAAAAATCCCGATTCAGTCTTGCTTTTGGATTGAAAAATGCTGGTTCTTTTGGAGGTACTACTTCTGTTAGGGATTTTTTAGGTACCATTAGTTTTGTTTTACCTTCTGTTATTTCTTCAAATAATTCATTTGTAATTTGCAATACTTGTCTTGAATCTATTGTATGTATAATGGTTTAATACTTGAAGCCTATGAAAAAACTCGTGCAAATTTGTGGTGTCGATGATGCTGGGAGAGGTTCGATGTTAGGGCCTCTTGTTATAGCAGGAATTTCTCTGGACAAAAAAAAACTTCGCAAACTCTCTGCTCTTGGAGTTAAAGATTCAAAACAACTGACACCAATTAAGAGAAAAGAACTTTACAAAAAAATAATTGCGCTTGTAGATGATTACTATGTAGCAAAAATACCTCCAAAATCCATCGATAGTAGCGTAAAAAACCATGGTCTAAATTTGTTAGAGGCAAAATATATGGCCAAGGTAGTGTCAAAATTAGATTCAGATACATCGTTTGTTGATTCGTGCGATGTAAACCCAAAAAGATTTGGTAAAGAAATTTCTCGACTTTCAAATAATAAAAAAATTCGTTCTTACCATCATGCTGATTCCAAATTCGTTGTAGTATCTGCAGCCTCAATCTTGGCCAAAGTCACAAGAGATAGAGCAATTGAAAGATTGCAAAAAAATCACGATGTTGGAAGTGGATATCCTTCTGACCGTAAAACGATTAATTTTGTGAAAAAATACTATAAATCTGAAAAAACCATGCCTAACTTTGTGCGTAAAAGCTGGAAACCTACTCAAAAAATAATCCTAGAAAACTAGTTATGAAAACGTGCTATCACAATTGCATGGTCTTTATCATAAGGATGTAAATCAAGAGTTTGTAAAATATCAAAATTTGTCTTCATTCTTTGTATCTCTTCTTCAACAATTTGTTTGGGGGGTTTTGTAACATCAATACTCCTTGTTTTGATTACTAAAAATAAAAAACCGTGATTTTTAAGATACATTTTACAATTTGAAATTGCTATTTCTGTTTGGTCAGGTTGAGCAATGTCTACATAAACCACATCCACTTTACCAAAAACTGAAAAATACTCTTTTGGCTTTCTTGCATCTTGTAAAATTGGGATGATGTTTTTTCTATGTGTAGCTACTCTGTCAAGAAAATCTCTTGCTACTCGACTTGCATGTTCTACTCCAAAAATGATTCCACTTGGACCAACAATGTCTGAAATATGACTAATGGTGGTTCCTGTAGATACTCCTAGATATAGCACTGTTGATTTATTCTTAAACGGAAATTCTTCTAATCCATTCATTATTGCAGCAGCAAGTTTACTTCTAAATGGATCCCATAATCTGTATTCGATCCCTTTTTTTGTGATTAACTTTTCTTTGTATACTTGATTTCCTACTACTAAATTTTCAGTGGCTATCTTTTTCTCCCCCTCTGAATTAATCCAGAAAAACGATTGATTATCTTCTTCCAAACTTCTTTCTCTTTTTATTTCTATTTTGTTTAGAATCTCTTCTTTCTCT
>JAICHE010000259.1 GCA_025922755.1 Nitrososphaeraceae archaeon | reverse complement strand
AGCATAATTGATGCAATTACATTTGCATTATTTGGAAAACACACAAGAAAATCAAGTAAAGGATTGATAAAAAGAGGATCAACTCAAGGCTTTTCGAAGGTAGAATTTGTAATAAATGGAATACCATATCAAGCGGTTAGAAAAATAGACAGTAAAGGAGCATTAGCTGCAAAATTTTCTAAACGAATTGAAGGAGAAACAATTGAAATTGCAGCAGGGGAAAGAAAACAATTTGGAGAATCAATGACTCATGAAGTTGAAAAAACTATTGGGCTGGATTTTGAAAAATTAAAGATTGCATCTATTGTTCAACAGGGAGAATTAAATTCAATAATTAAAGCCAAGCCTAAAGAATTCAAAGAATTACTTAATGCAGTGATAGGAATAGACAAGCTTGATGTTGCTTCAAATTCTTTAAAAGAAACTAGTAAGAGTTTTCGGGAAAAAATAAAAGAAAAAGTAGGATATGATGATACACATATTGATATTCTAAAAACAGACTTAGAAAAAAATCAACAAGAGCTTAAAGAATCAAAACCACAAAAAAAAGAATTAGAGGAGAAACATCGAACACTTCAAGAAGAAATTTCAAAATTAAGAATAAAAATCGAAGAAGACACACCGAAAATTGAAAAAATTAAGCAATTAGAAACAAGAAAAAATGAGTTGCAAAACTATGCAAGGAATGCAATTAAGGAAATACAGCACGAAATAAGAGAAAAAGAGCGAAAAATAGGAGATTGTGAAGAGTGTCTACAGTATGCAGGATTAAAAGAAGACCTAGAAACAAAGAAAGAAAGAGTCAATCAAGCCATTACTGACACTCAGAAAAAGATTCAAGAGCTATCAAACAGAGTAGCATCTCTTAAGGAGAAAAAAATACTTGCTGCAAAGCTCCAATTAAGAGACAACAAATGTCCTGTTTGCGATTCAACAGTAGAAAAGCTAAACCCTCTATTTCAAGAAGAGCACTTAGAAAAAGAATTGAATTTGATTCAAGATCAAATAAAATCTGCAGAGAGCGAGCAAGAGATGTATAATGACAAAAAAAGAAATTTTTCAGAAAAACTTCAAAAAGCAATTGATGCCGAAGCAACTCTGAAAGCACATTCAATTAGGTCTAAAGAACAATTAGAGAAAATAAAAGAAGAAATCAAAGAGAAAAAAACATCTGTGCAGAAAATTCCCTCATCTACAAATCAAAATATTATTGAAATTGCACAGATTGATTCTCATTCAAAATTCATTTTTGAATCAATTTCCGAATTGGAAAAAGAAACACAAGGATTTGATGAGGAGCAATTCAGGAAATTAAAAAATACCATTAATGAAAAACAAATGAATTTATCAAATATTGATCAAAAATTAGGCGCGATAATTGAAAAGATATCTAAAAGTGAAAAAGAGATAAAAATAATTCAAAACGCGCTAGAAGAATTATCCATAGTAAGAGAATACATGATTCAATTAGATTTGATTCAAACAAACGTTTTCAGTAGAGATGGATCTGTTGCAACAAGTCTCAGATCATGGGCATTAAATGCAATTTCAGCAAAGGCATCAGAATATCTTACCTTGCTAAATACAAAAATCCAAAGAATACAGCTTTCAGAAAAGGCAAGAGACATAACAATTACCTGCTACTCCAAAAAAGAAGTCTTGGATTTAGAGTCGTTAAGTGGTGGAGAGCAAGTAAGCGTTGCATTAGCCTTAAGGCTAGGCATGGCAAATCTCTTAGGTGCATCCAATCTAAATTTGATGATTTTAGATGAACCCACTACACACCTTGATGCTGAAAGAAAAAAATCTCTTGTCGAAGTACTATCCCAATTATCAAATATTTCCAATTCAGAAATGCCAATGCAGTTTATCATAATAACACATGATGCAGAAATTTTCGAGGATTCAACTGTGGAGAAAATTTACAGATTCGAATCTAACGAAAATGGAAGTATTGTTAGTGCTCTTTAAATTATCCAACCATGACTTTACCAGTCATCCAAGGATGAACCATGCAATAGTAATCATATTCACCTGGCTCTACAAATGTAAACTTAAAAGTTCCAGCAGACAGGACCATTCCAGAATCAAAAATACCATTAGGACTTCCAGGAACTCCGCTAGTTACGGTGTGAGCTGCAGAATCAATATTGTTCCAAAGTACAGACTCTCCTGAGCTAATCTCAATTTGATATGGAAGATAACATT
>JAICHE010000258.1 GCA_025922755.1 Nitrososphaeraceae archaeon | reverse complement strand
TCCACCCTGAGCAAAAGTAAGAACTCTGCCGTGGAGAGTATGAACTCCATAAGTATTGATAAAATGAGAAGTTTTTCCAGAACAACCTATTCCAGAAAAAATTGCAGCTTTATCACGCTCTATTCCCATTTCAGCTAAAGCCATTTGTAATGCATTTACAATTCCAAAATCGCCACATCCAGGACACCAATCATTATGCACTGTAGTTTTGTAATCAGCAAGTTTAAGCGCCATGTTCTAATACCTCTCGATGATTTGCTTTATTTTCAATAATTTTCTTTAAAGACTCATAGATTTCAGTGCTAGTCATTCCTCTTCCAGTGTATTTCAAAATAAAATAATCAATTTCGCGAGTAACATTTTGTTTGAAGATTTTTCCTAGTTGACCTGAGTGGTTTGATTCAATGTCAATTATGGTTTTCGTGTCTTTTATGAGTGATTTTACTATTTCAGAGGGGAATGGGTGAATTAATTTTATTTGAATGAATCCAATTTCAATACCATCTTTTTTGAGCATGTCTAGGGCATCCAAGATTGGACCCTTTGTGGAACCCCAAGAAATTATAGTGAAATCATGAATTCCGTAAGAAACTACTTGCTCGTTTTCTGGAATTTGTTTTTGAATAAGATCTAATCTAGACATGCGCTTATCCATCATTTTTATTCTCATTTGAGGATCTTCTGTAATATGGCCATATTCATCTGATTCATCCCCTGTATTCCAAAATATCCCATTATCTAAACCAAGCCGAGAACGAGGAGAAATTCCATCTTCAGAGAAGGCAAATCGTTTGTATTCTCCTTCTACTTTGTCTAACAATTTACCCCTGTTGATGGTAATTTTTTCAGGATCAAATCTTTTGCAAGTTACTACAGAACTAGAAAGAAATTTGTCCATCATGTGTATTACTGGTACTTGGTACACATCTGCGTAGTTAAAGCATCTTCCAGTATCATAGAAGCTTTCTTCTATATCACCTGAAGCATAAACAATTTTTGGAAAATCACCAAAACTTCCAGCTACTGCAAATGATAAATCATCTTGTCCATGTCTAGTAGGAAGACCAGTAGAAGGACCACTCCTTTGATAAAGAGTCAAAACAATAGGAACTTCGTTCATACCTGCCCATCCAATTGCCTCGGTCATTAAAGCAAATCCTGGTCCAGATGTTGAGGTAGACGATCTTGTTCCAGTTAAAGAAGAACCAATCATCATACCAATTGCGGAAATTTCATCTTCTGTTTGTATTACCGCAGTTGAACCAGGACGGTCATCTTTGATTTCTAAAATCTCATTTGATTCAAGAAAAACACTTTCATCAGATGCAGGAGTTATAGGATAGTAAGATTGGAAACGACATCCACTTACCATTTTTCCAATGGAAGTTCCCTGATGACCTTGGACAAGAATCGTATCAGGTTGCTTTTCTATTCCAGGTAATGTCAAATGAAAGTCTGTAAATTTGGAGCTTGCAAAATTGTAAGAGTAATTTGCAGCCTGCTTATTTATTTCTGCGATTTGAGGTTTTTTGGAAAATATTGAATCTATTGATTTAAGAAGTGAATCAGGAGGCATTCTAATCAAACCTAATGAAAGAGATACACCTATCACATTGTACATTCTAACAAGTCCTTTGAGTCTAGGATTTTCAGTTTCTTCAGCAAGATTTGCAAGAATACTCTTGAACGAGGCAGGGTAAAGACTAACTCCTTTTTCTTTTGCTAATTCCAAAACACCTTCAATAGTAAAGGGTTTGTTTTTGGATTCTAGTTCATCATGTAATCTTTTTTTAAAAAAATTGTCTAAAGTATGAACAGATTCAGTTGTAGTATTCTGTAAATCAGAATCGTAAATTATTGCACCATCAGAATTCACCTCAGAGTAATGCCGGAAGATTGTTTCAGCATCAAAAGAAATCATTAATGTCACATCATTAAGATTTGAACGAATTTGTTTATCAGAAATTCTTACCGTAAAGTAACTATGCTCACCTTTAATATTTGAGTGAAATTCTCTTTTTCCAAATACTTGGTATCCTAATTCAGCACATACTTTGGAAAAAACATTAGCCCCTGATTCAACCCCACTACCTTGCGGCCCACCAATTAACCAAGTAAAATCAACAGAATCCATAGTAAATTACCAATTTTTTGCAGATATTAATAACATGGTGAAAATATTTTACTAACCACCTGTAGCTGCATCAAACAGCGC
>JAICHE010000257.1 GCA_025922755.1 Nitrososphaeraceae archaeon | reverse complement strand
CTATGGATTACTCATTCAAGGAGCCAGTGCAGTGATCTATGATGGGTCTTTGGACTATCCAAATTTTGAACGAATCTGGGATCTTCTTGAAAAATACAACGTAACAATCTTTGGAATATCGCCTACCGCAGTTAGAATGTTTAAAAAAAATAATGTTGAGCCCTTAAAATCTCGCAAATTAAACAAAATCAAAAACATTCCCACAACTGGAGAGCCACTGGATGAAGATTCATGGTGGTGGTTGTTTGAAAAGGTCGGAAATAAAAAAATTCCAATAATGAATTTGTCTGGAGGGACCGAAATTGGAGGTGCGATGCTGTCCGTTTTTCCTGGAATGAAAATTAAACCTTCCACAGTAGGAATACCTTGTCCAGGAATCAACTTGGATGTTGTTGACGATGATGGAAATTCTGTTAGAGGCAAAGATGGGTATCTTGTAATTAAATCACCTTGGCCTGCCATGACAAGGGGGTTACTAAATAATGATGATAGGTATTTGGAAACTTACTGGAATAGATTTGAAAATATGTGGTTTCACGGAGACTATGTTTTTGTTGATGATGATGGCCTGTGGTACATGAAAGGTAGAACTGATGACGTAATTAATGTCTCAGGTCATAGGATGAGTACTGCCGAAATTGAACATACGGCAATTGGACATAATAACATATCAGATGCCGCATCTATTGCAGTTCCTGATGAAATAACAGGTGAGGCAGTAATTTTATTTGTGGTTCCAGAGAACAAGAAGATACAACATTTTGATAAAGAAATTTCTGATTACATTTCTCAAAAGATTGGCAAGATAGCAAGACCAAAAGCAGTTTACATTCTATCTGATCTTCCAAAAACAAGAACTGGAAAAATCATGAGGAGGCTACTAAAATCCAAGTTATTAGGCCAAGAATTGGGGGATTTGTCATCTCTTGAAAACCCTGAAGTTTTAGATGAAATCCAAAAATTAAGTTGAAAAAGTTTACTTTTTGATATTTTCTATTTAACACCCGTTTGCTTTATTATCGTCAAAACAAACCTAGATTATTGAAGTTTATAGTAGACCAACAAGTGGAGGATATTGAGCTCCCTGAAAATTTGAAATTAAACACATTTTTGCAAGAATTCCATTCTGCCTGCCCAGAACCTGAGTGCTCTTTTGGATTTTATGGATTTGCATTTGGTCAATCCCCGTTCCCAGTTCCCTCTATTATTCAGAAAAAATTAGCAGATAATGCAGACAAGGGGGCATATGGTCCAGTACCAGGAATTCCTGAATTGAGGGAGGCCATCTCAAAATATAACAAACACTATTTTGGGTTAGATATAGCCCCTGAGAGAATTTATGTGGGCCCAGGAACTAAGGAACTGATTTTTAATTTACTGGAAATTTTACATGGAACAGTAATTTTACCTACTCCTGCATGGTTGGGATACCTTCCTCAAATCAGATTTTTGAAAAAAAATTATCACATGCTGCCGGCTCGTGCAAATGGAAAAATCTCTCCCAATGATCTTCGAAAATTATCTCTCCGGTTACACGACAGACAAAAAATATTAATTTTAAACAATCCTCACAATCCAACAGGAATATTATATGATAGATTAGATCTCGAAGAAATTGCGGATGTTTGCAGGGAACAGGGAATTACAGTGATATCGGATGAGATTTATGCACAAACTACATTTGATTTTTCTAAATTTCAAAGCATGGGAAAAATTTATCCTGAAGGAACTTTCGTTACAAACGGATTGTCAAAATCACACGCTGCTGGCGGTTATAGATTAGGATATGTTATTTTTCCGCAACATGCATTAGATGTACGACGTCAATTCAAAAAAATACTTGCAACTGAATACACGGCAGTATCTACTCCAATTCAACATGCTGCAGTAGCTGGATTTGAAATTAGTTCTGAGATAGAGGAATATTTCCAAACAACCAGAAGTATTCATCAGTTAATTGGGGATTATACGTATCATTCCCTAAATGCAATTGAGGGAGTCAAGACATTAAAACCGGAAGCCACTTTTTACCTTCTTGCAGATTTTAATTCATTTGCAACCGATTTACAAAAACTAAGAATCGACACATCCCAAAAACTGTCTGAAGCCCTTATTGTTCATCCATATCATACTGCCATTGTAGGTGGAGATAGCCTTGTTTTAGAAAGAAATGATTACCGTGCAAGAATTGCATATGTGGATTATAATGGGCAAGAAACTT
>JAICHE010000256.1 GCA_025922755.1 Nitrososphaeraceae archaeon | reverse complement strand
TTTGGCTTTATCTCAAACAGGTGCAAAAGTAGGATTGCTTGATGCTGATATCTATGGGCCAAGTATTCCACTCATGTTAGGAATGAAAGATGGATATATGGAAGTTGAAGATAACAAACTTCAACCCGCCGAATCAAACGGAATCAAAGTTGTATCTTTTGGTTTTTTTGCCGAGCAAGCACATCAGGCAGCAATTTATCGAGGTCCAATTATCTCTGGAATTTTAAAACAATTTTTAGTTGATACCAATTGGTCCGACTTGGATTATCTAATTGTTGATCTTCCACCAGGAACAGGTGATATTCCATTAACTCTTGCACAAACAATTCCAATTACTGGAATTCTAGTTGTTACGACTCCTCAAGATGTTGCAAGCAACGTAGCAGTAAAGGCAATTGGAATGTTTGAAAAACTAAATGTTCCAATAATTGGAGTGGTAGAAAACATGAGTCATTTTATTTGTCCTAACTGTAATGACAAACACTATATCTTTGGTGATGGTGGAGCAAAAAAGATTAGCGAACAATTTAAAATTCCTTTCTTAGGTGAAATTCCATTAAATTCTGGAATAATGTCTGGCTCTGATTTGGGAAAACCAATCATGATCTCAAATCCTGAATCTCCAAGTGCAATTGCATTTAAAACCGCTGCAAAAAACATCGCAGGACAATGTAGTATAATTGCATCTAGACTTCAAGAAGAAATGGCCTCTGAAAATCAAACAGAAGAATCTGCTCCAGAGGCAAGTACTTCAAATTAATTCTGATTCCTGTGAAACTGCCTGATAATTTACGAGAACAACTGAAAATCCCTTTGGGTGTTTTACTACCTGATGATGATGCAAAAAAAGATACTATTCAAAAACATCTTCCAGAAAATTGCTATATCATTACAGTTGGTGATAGAACCTCTGAAAAAATGATGGATTTTGGGTTAACTCCTTCACTTCAAATTATTGATGGTCAAGAAAAAAGAGTAAAACGTGATACTCCTGAAAATGTCGATATAGTAACTAACCTTACATGTGATAATCCTCCTGCCGAAATAACTTCTCAAAGTATTGATATAATCAAAAAAGCATTCAATAGCGAGTCTCCAGTACGAATTACAGTAAACGGGGAAGAAGATCTATTGGTAATTCCAGTTTGTATCTATGCTCCAGAAAATTCGGTGGTTTTGTATGGGCAACCAAATGAAGGCTTAGTGTTAGTCAAAATAACTCCAGAAATTAGAAATAAAACACAAAAGTTACTCGAATTAATGGAATAATTGGGGTGTGATGAGACGGTGGCTGTATGATTTGTGATTACACTACAAAAAACTCTGACCCTTTTAATTCATTAAAAACAAACAAAACATCATAATTTTAGATCTTACTCATCTGTGGAATCTTCACGTTCCTTGTCTCTAAGCATGTCTGAATATATTCTGTCAAGATGTTTTTCTATCTCTTTGCCTTTAGACATTAATCTTCAAAAAATTAATTTCAATTTAAATTATTTGCATACTTTGCAATATTAAACTGGTAACTCTGGACAAACTATAATGAACCATTTTTTGCACAACAATTGACATTTTAAGATAAACGCCAATTGAATGGAAAGTAAATGTGAAACTAGATCCTGAACTTAGATTGCAAATCTTAGAAAAAATTGGTATCTATTCTAATCGTTTCTCTATTCCTGAACCCCAAGTACTTCTAACTACAAAAGAGGTTTTAGACATGCCAAAGGAAATGACTGAGGGGAGAAGAACATCGGCCTACAAATATTATGGCGTATCATACTTGCAACATAATTTAGTATTCATTAATGTGAGAAAAATTCCTGATGAAAAGACACTAGAAAATACCCTAGTACATGAATTAATTCATTTGAGATTTCCCTATCTTGCACATGGGAAAAGATTCAACAAATTAGTACGACAAGGACTTCGTGGGAAAACCTTTTTGCCATACAGAAAAAGAGTCAAAATTTCTGCTATTTGATTTATATTTCCCAAATTTGGGCAGCTTGAGTATAACATGGAAATTGCTGAGGCCCTGCCAATTGTAGCAGGTATTGCATCATTTTTGGTTGCAGGCGGTTTGGTTGCATGGATTTCAAAGCAGCCACCTGGCACAAAAGAAATGATGGATATTTCCAACGCCGTAAAGGAAGGGGCAGGTGCATTTCTTAAAAGAGAAATGAAAATTATCGTTCCAGTAGCAATAGCATTATCTCTAATTATCGCAATATT
>JAICHE010000255.1 GCA_025922755.1 Nitrososphaeraceae archaeon | reverse complement strand
TTTGTGGAGTGTTGTGGTTCGTACAAATGGCGTGCTACCGAAAAATTTAGAAAACTTTTAATGTATCAACTGGGAATAAATGTGGCCGATATTTTTAGGATAAATGTGAATAATGGAGAAAAGAAATGAAAAAATTATCAACAGGGGAAGACAGCACGCTTAAAAATTGGAAAAAATTGACTTTGTCAGTTTTTGGATATGGACCAGCTGTTGATTTTCTTGATAAGAAAATAATTGAACAGGGAGAAAATGAAGAAGTGTTGGCGGATGAAGCTCAGTTTATTAATGCGCTTTGGACAATGCAGGATTGGGGTTATTGATAATCAAATAGTATTGGTTTAAGTGTGGGAGCGAATTTAAGGGTGTGTTCACTGCCGGGGGATGTACTACGGCTGTCAATGAACTACAGGAAGAGGGATACAAAGATGTCATATTGGTTGCTATAGAATCTTATCCTGATTTGTATCTGCACGGATTACATCAAATCAGAAGAACAAGGCCTATTGGCCCACAACGTGCGGCAAAGAAAAGGAAGAAACTATGGGTGAGAAGATGATTACTTATCCAATGCAGCCAACATCGGATTGGGAATGTGAATCTGATTTAGCAGAAAACTATAATGGACCTTTTGTACCATGGAATGAGCTTATAAGAATGTTTAATATAGATAAGCTAGTGGAACACGGTCGTAGGTCTAAAATAGGAAAATGTCGGGCGTTCAAGAAAAGGAAAAACTGTAATGGGGAAATTTAAAGTAACAAAAACAATGATTTGGAAAGCCAAAATCAGAAGAGTATTCTATTTTGTGAAATCATGGATTGAGGCAATTTTCCTTAAAAGAATGCAAATCAATGTTGTGGAATTTATTTATTACGATGAGGCGGAAAATATAACAGACGCTCCATTAGGTGGTATGGGTGGATGGTTTGGGTGGAACGAGCCAAACAGGTGGCATGATTACGCAGATAGATTGTGGCCAAGTAGTCTGGTTTATGCAGAGGCCCTGAAAAGATATGTGATCGAGAACAATATTAGAATCACGGGGCAAGAACATCAGAATGGTTGTGGAATTCCTTTGTTTTCAGATGGAAAAGTGGCTACGTTCTCTTTTAGAGCCTGGGGAGATATTATGGCGGCCATTTGGAGCGATATAGACGATAAAGATTACACGTACATGGACTTTTATATGTAATTATTGGTAAAAATAAATAGGAGCAAAACATGAGTGAATGTCAACATGTGATTGTGGCAGAGAGAAACTGTGGTACATGGTTTTGGATATGCGAGAATTGTGGTAAACTTGAGACCACAATAGAATGGGAAAGAAGAGATAAGTTAATTCGTGATCTTGAACACAAATTGAAAAGTGCAGTTATCGGAATGGAGGCAGCGATTGAAGATGGTGAAAAAGTTGGTTTAAAACTTTCCCCACTGAGGAAGTTTATTGAAGAATACAGAAAAAGAATAGGGTCACAGGGATGAGTAAAATATACAGATGCGAAAAAAACCATCTATTGGATTATCTGGATCTTATTGATGCGGATGGAAAAAAGTTGTGTCCACACGATAATACAAAATGTCGATTGGAAGCAGATACTGATGATAGACAGCGTATAGCAGAACTGGAAAAACAGAATGCTGAATTGCTCCTGGAGAACGAACAACTCAAAAAACAGGAGTTTGCCGGTATGGATTGCACGATTGATCAAATGTTATCAATTGATATGCAGGGAAAATGGGGACTGGACAAACAGGAACACGGGCGAAATATACAGCTTATGTTTGTGCGTGCCGTTGATGCCATTAATGAACTTGAGGCTGAATGTAACCAGTTGAAGTCTGAAAAAGAGCGTCTTGAAAATACGATAAAGACTATTGATATTAATTGGAGCAATGCTGGATCTCTTGTTCATATCCTGGAAGCTGAGAATAAGCGGTTAAAGGCCGATAATGATGATTTATACACCGAATTAAACGAAAGAAATACACTTGTAGCGTTTATTGAAGACAACCGTGAAGATATTGGAATGCTAATAGATGAGTTTTATTCAGAGGGTGAAAAATATAAACATTGGAGGGATGGAATAAAATGAAAATTTACGAATACAGAAAAGGATATAATTATACGGTATGAATTTGGCAGGTTTTAATGGTCACTGGAAAGGAATCAGGGTAGAAAAATGAGTTTTAATCCAATGGAAGAATCTTTGGCAAAGTGTGACAAGTGCGGTTATATTCTCCATG
>JAICHE010000254.1 GCA_025922755.1 Nitrososphaeraceae archaeon | reverse complement strand
TATGGACCTCTGCAACAGTATTTTTGATTTTGAATTTTTTCAATTCATCAGATGTGAATGGTCCAATCGAAACAACAGATAGTTTTGCTAAATTATTAACAAGAGATTCTTCTGGATAATCTTTTGACATTATTTCAAAAAACCCTCTAACAGAAGAAGCACTAGTGAAAATTATTCCATCTACTTGCCCCTGAGAAAATAATCCTCGAAATTCGTTCCATTGAGTAGTATCCCTGAATGCACATACATCATACAAATGAATTTCCAAGACATCAATCCCAATCTTGTTTAGGAGTTCTTTTAGAAATGGGGTTGAAGCACCACTTCGTGGAACAATCACCTTTTTTCCAACTGCGTGGATTTTTGTAAATTCTTCACCCACACCAACTGAGGAATATGTTGTGGGTTGGTAATTTACTTTGATTCCTTCATTTTCTAATGCCAATGTGGTTTTTGGACCCACAGACATCACCATAGTATTTGCAACTGCAAGTTGTAATTTTTCTAGTTTTTGTGTCTGTTTTGCAGTATCAAAGAGAAGTTTTACTGCTTTGGAACTCATAAAAACAGAATAGTCAGGATTGTAAGTTTTGATAGAGTCTAAAAACTCATCAACAATTTTTTCACCCTTGCTTACCAACTCAATTGTTGGCAGTGGAATGGGTTGTGCGTGGTTTTTTTCTGCAAGATCAATAAATTCAGTAGCATCATCTTTTGAACGAGTTATTGCGATTTTTTTTCCATCAAGCATTATTTCCACCCTATTGTTTTTGATAAATCAACCACATTTCCTATTATAATATTCGTTGGCGGAACAATTTTGTTTTTCTTTACAAGAGAGGCAATGTTTGATACTGTTCCTGTAATCATTTTTTGTTTTGGAGTAGTTCCATTTTGAATCACTGCCACAGGCGTTCTTTTATCCATGCCTCCAGCAATAAGCTGCTTACAAATAACATCAATTCTAGATAACCCCATCATAATAACAATAGTGTCTACTGACTTTGCAAGTCTTTTCCATTTTACAGCTTCTTTCTTTTTTTCTGGATCCTCATGCCCCGTTACAAATACAACTGAAGAGGCGTATTTTCTGTGAGTTAGAGGAATTCCAGCATAAGTTGCAGAACCAATGCCAGATGTAATCCCTGGAACAATCTCATATTTTATTTTGTGAGACTTGAGAAACTCTGCTTCTTCTCCACCTCTGCCAAAAATTATCGGATCCCCGCCCTTTAGTCTGACCACGTTTTTTTTGGATTTTGCATATTGCACCATCAAGTCATTGGTAGTATTTTGGTGAGTAGTATCATCACCTACTGCTCGTCCAACATAGACTTTTTCAGCCTTTTTTGGAATCATCGAAATAATTTTCTTGCTTACTAATCTATCATATAGCACAACATCTGCGTTTTGAATAAGATCTACTGCGCGCATTGTGATTAATTTATGGTCTCCAGGACCTGCACCAACAAGATACACCTTACCTGTCATTTCTTATTCCATTCCTCTACTTTTTCTCTCCAATTTAATGCAAGGTCATTTACTCCTTTTTGGAGGAGTTCTTCTCCTGCACTTTTTCCAAGAGAGTAAGGGTCATCTTTTTTGCCCTTTTTAGAAACATAAAGAGATTGTTTCCCATCAACAGAAAATGCATTAACTTTGATGCTCATTTCATCACCATCTGATTTTGCATATGCACCAACTGGAAATCTGCATCCAGAGTCAACAAAATCAGATAATGCCCGCTCTGCTTCTATCTCCAACCTAGAATTAGCATCCTCAATTTTCTTTAGCATTTGAATTGTTTTGGCATCATCTTTTCTGGAGACAATTGCCAGGGCACCCTGTCCTGGAGAGGGATAGAAATCCTCGATTGGTAAAGGAGTGAAATCTACATCGATGCCAAGTCTAATTATTCCAGCTTCGGCTAAAACTATTGCATCATAGTTGTCACCAGATACTTTTTGGATTCTTGTTTCAATATTTCCTCGAATAGGTTTTACAGTTACATCTGATCTCTTTCTTGTAATTTGAACAGCTCTTCGCAGTGAGCTTGTACCTATTATTGAATTTGGTTTTATGGTCTCAAGAGTAGACCCATCAAATGAAATGAACACATCATTTACACTTTCTCTTTTTGGAATACATGCAAGCGTTAGAGATTCATCTAATTTTGATGGAACATCTTTAAGACTATGAATTGCAAAATCTACTTCACCTAGCGCAACTGCCCTATCAATCTCTT
>JAICHE010000253.1 GCA_025922755.1 Nitrososphaeraceae archaeon | reverse complement strand
AGCTTAGATGACATTTTTGAAATAATGACATCGTATAGCACAGAACATGCTTTGCTTCATTGGTTTGATGGAAGCAAAAAACAGCTAAGAGTAGCAATGGAGATGGGATTCTTTGTTTCATATGGCCCAGTAATGGTCTATGCCAATGACAAGCAGACTTTATTGGCAAACACCAACGAAGAAAAAATCCTAGTTGAAACAGACGGACCTGTTAGGTTTTCAAGATGCTTTGAAATGAAATCAGCGCAGATTGGTTTTATTCCAAGTGTGGTGTTTTGTGCTTCAAAAATTCTAAACAAACCTTATGAAGAAATGTCCTCGTTACTGGAGAAAAACACTACAAATTTTCTTGGAATATAGGTATAAAAAACCCCAACTTGGTATGGGAAGGGTGGATAGGATTAAGCGACTTTCATACGAAGTACTAGACAAACACAAATCCAAATTTAACGAAAGCTTTGCAGATAACAAGAAATTACTAGATCAGTTTGCAATCATCCGCTCAAAGGGATTAAAAAACGAGATTGCCGGATATATTACTAAATTTATCAAAAATGAAAAACGCGAAGAGGAGATGAAACTATCTCAAGCCGCAGCCTCACGAGACGAAGAAACCACAGTTGAAGAAATTATTGAAGAACCAGAACAAGTAGAAGAATCCGAAGAGACAGTTATTGAAATTGGTGCTGACACTCCAGAAACAGAAGAGCCAACCCAACCAGAAGAAGAAAAAACCGAATAATTTTCAAAAATTTAATTTCCTAATCGTACCCAATCACAATCATGGTAATAGTAAAACTCGTCGGTGGAGCAAAAAAATCCTTTGATAAAGACCAGCTAGAGTTAGATGCAGACAATATTACTCTTGAAAAACTCCTTGAACTAGTACAAAACCTCAAGCCACAGGATACGCCATCCCTTGATGTCAACAATATCTTGGTGGCAATAAACGGAGCAGACTCTTCGGCAAGAGAAGGAAAACAAACCATCATAAAAAATGATGACCTAGTTAGCATAATTCCAGTAATTCATGGTGGTTCAAGCAAAAAAATCACAATAAAAACTGGCCAGAAATTTATTCAAATAGTGGAAATAAAAGGTGATAAAAAAACTGATGTTGCTTTTTTGGAGAGTCTCAGAAAAGAGTTTCCCAAACTCAAGATTCAAGCAGTATCAAGTAAGTTTATTTTAAATCCGTATCACTTGAAGAAAATTCTTACAATCTCAATGAACTCAGACAAGGAAGATGTTTTACTGTCAAACAAACTTGAGACTGATATCTTGTTACGCTTTGCTGCAACTACGCAAATATCAGATGCAATATCTTCTGCAGGAATTAAACCAAAAAATAATTTTGTTTTAATTGCAATAGGGGCTAAAACTCAACTAGACAAATTATATCGGCAGCTAACTCCGTTGATTACTGATATTTTTCAAAAAGACAATTCAGCATTCCTAAAAAAACAATTCAAAATTACAAAAAAGCAAATAGATTCAGTTTATTCTAAAAATCCGCTAGAAGATCTTTTAATTGAAAGAGCAGCAGTTCTAATCGGATAAGCTTCTTTTAGTCTTCTCAAGACTAAGAATGTCTCCTTTTGAAAGCACAGATACTCCTGTTTTGCCGCCAAGAATCTCTACTTGGATGGTTTTGTCAGGGTTTTCCAATGACACTTTGTTTTTGATTTTTTGAGCGATTTTTTTTATCATCTCTTGGCTTGACATTTGAGAATTTCTCTTTTCAATTGCTATTCGATATGTCTCCTCTTCTGATATGGCACCAGAAAGTTCTGTTACTGCCTCATCGATTTTCTCAATGTCAGTGTCTACAAATTTCTGCATTGGAATTATTCGAAGACAATACCTTATACTCCAAGGCTCATCAAGAATCATTTCTTTTATTTTTCGTACCACTTGTACTGGGTCTAGTTTGGTTTTGGCAGTCAAAATTCCAGACATGCTTGTAATTGTTATTTGAGGTTCAGGATCGCCAAATTCCTCTAAGATTTTGCTTATTTCCTCACTTGTTTCAGGCTCTAGATGTCTTGCACAGGTAATTATCAAGTTCAAAAAAATCGTGTAATCTCCTCTTTTTTTAGGGCGCCTTCCCTATGAATAATTAACTCACCGGAATTAATCTCTAAAATCGTTGATTCTCCCTTGCTGGAAATGTTGCCACCATCAACAAAAATATCATATTCTTTTAGTCTCTCAGAGCACTCCTTTGAGTTGGTAAATGGTTTCT
>JAICHE010000252.1 GCA_025922755.1 Nitrososphaeraceae archaeon | reverse complement strand
AGAACGCGCTTTATGGTTAATTATTTCCAGGCGCGCGCCCTACCAGGCTAGGCGACCCCGGCATTTGTCATTAGACAAAAGTATTCGGCAAAAATTGATTATATATTATGTTACGTGAGATTTGAGAATCTATTTCCAAATTGTTATGGTAGAAGATTTTTCGATTTTATTTGAATCAGGATCAAATCCTTTAAAATGAATCTTGTATAATCCTTCAAGAATAAGATCTCCATCATTTTTTATTTGATCCCAAACAAATTCGACTTCTTCTTTTGGATTTAACAAATATGCATTTGGAGCAGAATCTTCTAATTTTTCTGGAGAATACATTAAAACCCCAGATAACCCCGTTATCCTTAAACCGTAAGAAGAATCTGAGAAATGCAATGGAATAGTTCCAGAATTAATCAAGCGTATTTTTATTTGCTCACCCTTTTTAAAATCAAATTTTTCTGTAACTATGGAGAGTGAAGGGCCTTCAACAAAGACCAATTGATTTGTATTCTTTACATCAATCAGATATAAGCCAAAAATTAACCCGGCCAAAACTCCTATCATGATAAATCCAATCAGAGTTTTAGAAGACAAGCACTAACGATGTTTTTATTTAATTTTTAATCTTTTGGAGTTGGTTTTGTTCTCCATTTTCTAGGATAAGTATCAGGCGCCATAATGATTCGTTTTGTTTCAAATGCGTATCCTTTAGTAGCATCCTTGATTTCATTTTCAGACATTGTAGATTCTGCTAGTGCAACCACCTCGCCTTTTTGAGTATAGATTGCAACAATATCCCCTTTCTTAAGATGAGGGCTGATTTGTAAAATTCCTGGAATAGCTAATTGAGCGCCATGACACATTGCATCTACTGCAGAATCACGAACCACTACTGATTTTATTTCACTAAGTGCATATTCTATCGGTTTTATCATTTTTCTTAGCTTTGTTTCGTCTTTTTGCTCTTCCCAAATAGAAAAGGCATTTGCAAGCTCGTGTAAGGTTATTAATCCATCAGATTCTCTAAATTGATCAACCCTTGTTCTTCTCAACTCAATCATAGTTGCGCCAGGTCCTAAAACTTCACCCATGTCATAATACAATTTTCTAATGTAAGTTCCTGATTCACAGAGAATTCTTGTTAAGAGTAATCTTTCTTTCTGTTCAATCACTTCAAATTCATGGATGGTTCTAGTTCGAGTTTGTCTTACGACAGCAGATCTTTGAGGAGGTTTTTGAAAAATCTCTCCAGTAAAAAGACGAATTATTTCATTTAGTTTTTCTTTAGAAGGAAGAGAATGAATTCGCCCTAGTGCATGATATTCTTTTGGACCATAAAGCAAAACACCTAAAGCTTTTGTAGCCTCTCCAAGTCCCAAAGGAAGAACTCCAGAAACTTGGGGATCAAGGGTCCCACTGTGCCCAATTTTGGGAATTTTTAGTAGTCTTTTTGTCCAAGCTACGGTTTCATGACTGGTTGGACCTGGAGGTTTATCCAAAATAATCAATCCATATTGAAGTAATTGTTCTATGGATCTTTTATCATAATAGGTTCCATATGCGTTGTCAGTAATATCTTGGTCTATCTCAACTAAATTTTCTAATTGCTTTAAAGTCATAAAAGTGCCCTCACAGTTTCTTTTGAAATTTCAATTACTTGTTGAGCGTTTAGGTTGTCAGTGTTAATTACTTTATCAAAAACAGAAATATCTTCTCCAAAATCAAAATTGTATAGTTTTTTGTATAATGCTTTATTTTTATCATATCGTTCTTTGGTTACCTCAAAAGCCTCCTCAGAACTCATATTATCACGATTCTGCATTCTTTCAGAACTACTATGATGAGACCCTTCCAACCATATTTTGATACCATTATTCACCAACCATGGTAAAGTGTAACTTGTGATTACCATGCCACCTTGATTAAAAAGACCAATTAACTTTTCATCAACTTTTTTATCAAATTCAGAATTTGTTTCTCTTTGTTTTAGAAATTTCATTCCTTCTACAGTATCCCACCAATCATCTCCATCTACTTCAAATCCTTGCTCTCTAGCAAGTTCTTTTAAGACATCACCACCACTAAGATATTGCAAATTAAATTCTCTGGCGAGTCCTTTTGCTACAGTAGTTTTTCCAACTGCAGGAGGGCCAGAAATTACTATTGATTTTGTCAAACTCCCATTGTGGTTTTTGTTAGTTTCATTATAATTCCACTAAACGCAATGGATGAAAGAAAATACCAAGCCCATAAGTACAAATGATTTTCTT
>JAICHE010000251.1 GCA_025922755.1 Nitrososphaeraceae archaeon | reverse complement strand
GAGTTGCCAGTCTTTTTTGTTAGTTCCAGTGATTCCTTGTTTGAATATGCAAGTGTTAGTACATCCTTTGTATTTACGTCTTGTACAATAATCGGTACAAGGCCACCGCTTTTTTCAAAATCTATATCATCTATTGATTTTTCCATAACCAAACCCATCATCCATTGTTTTATAACCTTACAGGAATTTTTTGGTCCTTAAGGTTTTCTTTAACACTAGTAACACCATGTTCTTGATAGTGAAAAATCGAGGCTGCCAAGGCTGCATCAACATTAGTTTCTTGGAAAATTTCTACCATATCATCAGGGTTGCCACAGCCTCCAGATGCAACTACTGGAATAGTGGTGGATTCAACGACCCCTCTTGTTAGTATAATGTCATAACCATCTTTGGTTCCATCTTTGTCTATACTTGTGAGAAGAATTTCCCCCGCACCTAGTTTTTGTGCCTGTTTTGCCCATTCTATTGCATCAAGACCAGTTCCTTGTTTTCCTCCATAAATGAAAACCTCAAACCAGAATTGTTTTCCATTTTCAAAAAACTTGTTGGTATTTTCCTTGATGTCATAGTTTCTTTTTGCATCTATTGCAACTACAACACATTGTCTCCCAAATATCTCCATCAATTCTGTTAACAATTTTGGATTTTTTACCGCACCTGTATTAACTCCCACTTTATCTGCACCATTGAGTAAAATGTTGCGAGCGTCATCAAGAGAGTTTACTCCACCACCTACAGTAAATGGAATGTTAATTACTGTGGCAACCTGTCGAACCAGATTCTTTATGGTCTCTCGTTTTTCCTCTGATGCTGTAATGTCCAAGAAAACGAGTTCATCGGCTCCCTCATCACTGTATTTTTTGGCAAGCTCAACTGGATCTCCTGCATCTTTAATGGATTTAAAATGAAGACCCTTTACTACCCTGCCATCTTTTACATCAAGACATGGAATGATTCTTTTTGTAAGAGTCATGATAATTTTTTTGCCTCCTCAATTGAAATCTTATTTTCATAAAGAGCTTTTCCTAAAATTACTCCAAACGGATTTTTTTCTTTGACATTTTCCACATCTTTTACATTTGAAATTCCTCCACTTGCAATTACATTAGCATTTAGATTGCAAGCTTGTTCCAAGAAAACCAAATCAGGACCTTCAAGAGTTCCATCTCTATTTACATTGGTTAACAAAAATTCCGTGAACCCCATTGCAAGAAAATTTTTAATTGAATCAATCAAGTCGATGTCTGTTCCTTGTTGCCATCCATGCGTCACAATCTTTCCATCTTTGTGATCCACTGATATTACAATTTTTTCAGACCCTAATGTGTCAAGTAATTTTTTTAAAATTTCTTCTTCTTTAAATGCCAATGTTCCAATTACAATTCTTTGTGCAATTTTTGCTGCTTCCATGGCTATTGATTCGTCTCGTAATCCACCAGCTATCTCAATTGGAATCGAAATTTTTTCAATGATTTTTTTTATTATAGCAAGGTTTGAGCCTAATCCAAGGGTAGCATCAAGATCTACTATGTGAAGCATATCTGCCCCGTTATTTTCCCATTTCTGAGCAATTTCCACAGGATTGTCGTCGTATACAGTTTTTTGTTTGGGATCACCCTTGTAAAGTCGAACCACTTTTCCATCCATCAAGTCAATCGCAGGAATGATCTTCATTTTTTACACTCTTTTAGAAAATTTTCAATCATTATACTGCCAACTTTGCCGGATTTTTCTGGATGGAATTGCGTTCCAAAAAAGTTGTTCTTCTCCACTACTGCAGGAACTTTAATTCCATAGTCAGACTCTGCAGTAATAACGTCGCTTGATGCAGGTTTTGCTCGAAATGAGTGAACAAAATAAACCCAAGAACCATCTTTTACTCCTTCTAGAATTTTTCCAGGTTTTTTTATCTCCAAATCATTCCATCCCATGTGAGGAACCTTTAGTGTTGGAGGAAGTTCAATTACTTCGCCATCAATTACATTAAGACCTTTTTCATGTCCTTCTTCACTTTTCTCAAAGAACATCTCCATTCCAAGACAAATTCCCAATACGGGGGTTGTGTCTTTTACATAATCCTGAAATTGAATTCTAGAGTGTTTGACAATGCTTTTAATAGCAGGATCAAAATTTCCAACTCCTGGCAATAATAGTCCAGAGTAATGATTAGGTTCATCAAAAGTGGTAATTACATCAACTGTGGCTCCTGCTTTTTCTAGGGAATTTTTGAGACTGAAAATATTTCCAGCCCCATAATCGAATATCG
>JAICHE010000250.1 GCA_025922755.1 Nitrososphaeraceae archaeon | reverse complement strand
GCAGATGCGCTAAACCAACTAAAATGGGAAGGAAAGATAATTGAACCTGGACAAAAAATCCGTTATGTGATAAGTGATTATTCTAGAAAAATCTCTCACCGTGTTGAACAAATATAGTTTGCAAAAAAATACGATGCAAAAAAATACTCTAAACTACTTGAGGAATGCTGCAAATCAATTTTTGAACCATTTAAAAACTAGAATTCTAATCTTTGTTGTTTTTTTTCTTCCCAGATTAACTCTTTTAACCCTAACTTTACCCTCAAAGTGTTTGCAGTAGATGGTCCAAACCCCTCAAAATGATTATTTGCCATTACCATCGCAAGACCAACTTTATCTTTAATCTCCTTGAGTTTTTCTGACCATTTTTGAATTGATTGCTCTCTGTTGATGGAAACTCTACCAAAATCGGATTCTTGAATACTTCTGTCTCCAATTAATCTAATGTATACATAATCTGAAGTGATTTTTGCTGGATTTTCTACTCCTTGCACCTCATTCCATACAAGGCAATGGTTTTTTCCTTTAAGGTAATCTAGCGCTTCTTTTGTAAACCATGACTTGTGTCTTCCCTCAATTGGATATTTGAAATCATCAGGCAAGTAAGAAAACAATTCTTCTAGATTTGGTTTTGCTTCATCAAATGAAAGTGAAGGTGGGAGTTGCAAAACCAGAGCTAACACTTTTTCATACATGGGTGTAAGCGATGATAAAAATCTAAAAACATGTTCTTTTACATTTTTTAATTTGTTTTCATGAGTAATCATTGATGGGAATTTTGCAGTAAAGAAAAATCCATCTGGTGTGTTTGAATTCCATTTTTTTGTAATGCTCTGATCAGGTATTCTATAGTATGTAGAGTTTATCTCAGTTATAGGGAAAATTCGAGAATAGTACTGTAGCCAGCCTGATTTTGGGATTTTTTTTGGATAAAAAGTCCCTGACCATCCATCGTAACTCCATCCAGTACACCCAATTTTTAGTTCCACATGTAACCTGTGGTTTATTGGGATAAAACCTCTGAGTTTTTCAATTCATTTTTTAGAAATATGTTTGATCAGTCCTTTAATTTGGTGAGTATTTGGAAATTTGGATAAATACTATGATTGAAAAATAAAAAATGAAATCAAGTACTCTCCATATCGCCCAATTAATGGGACTTAATTTCTTTTTTTTCTATACACTTAATTTTTTCATTAATGGGTAAACCCTATTGAAAAAATCAATCATCATAATTTTTCTAATTGCTTTATCTGTGGTTTTAATTGTTTTAGGACTTATTGCATATTCTTATACTCAGATTAGTGCCTCATTTAGTGATGTTTCCTCTGTTAACGTGAAGTTGGAAACTTTGTCCTTATCGTCGTTGATTAAATTAGGATTGGATGTTTTGTCAGGAAATTGGTTATCTGCTGTTCTAGATGTAATTGCAGGAATTGAACTTGGATTGGTTTTTGAATTAACCAATAACGGTATTTTACCAGTTTACATTCCAGAATTAGAGTATGATCTATCCATTAATGGTATCTTCATTGGAAACGGAAGCAGCATAATAGATGCTACAATTAACTCTGGAGAAGCAAAACAAATCAACGTTACTCAAAGTATCCAAAAAGAAAGTCTCAGTCCTAGTGTTGACTCAATAATCAACAACAATGGATTTATTGATGTTGAGATTAAGGGAGTTGCTTATTTTGAATTATTGGGATTTAAAATTCCATTTGAATTTGAATCCTCAAAACAAGTGTCAATTGTAGATGAAATTCAAAAGCAATTATCTCAACAATCTCTTCAATAGACTATTTTGTGCGTAAATTCCTTAATTTCTAAGGGATAGTCATGACTTCAAAAAAACCATCTTGAAATTATTTTGAAACATATGGAACAAAAAATCCCTGTAACAAAAAAAATTAACAATAAAAAAAATTGTATGTGTATTTGTTAAGAATTTGTATGACAGTTAATTATTATTAAATAATCTTTACAGGTAATAGTCTTCACTTGAAGAAATCGGGCTTTGTAATAATTGCAATTGTATTTAGTATGTCTTTTCCTTTTGTTTATGGTCAAGAAAATTCATTGAGTCTTGAAATTGAAAGCTTTAGTTATCATGAAGGTGATACTATTAACATATCTGGCAGAGTTCAAGAAATTCTTTTTGGTCAGGAAATTAACTTGATGGTGGTTGGTCCAAATGGCGATGTGATATTGATAGAAAAATTAACTGTTGACAAAAATAAGGAATTCCAAATAAAAATCCCTGCAAATT
>JAICHE010000249.1 GCA_025922755.1 Nitrososphaeraceae archaeon | reverse complement strand
TTTGCTGCGGTTTTCTTTGCAGGTTTTTTAGCTGCTTTTCTTTTCGGAGCTGCCTTCTTTGCTGCGGTTTTCTTTGCAGGTTTTTTAGCTGCTTTTCTTTTCGGAGCTGCCTTCTTTTTAGATTTAGTTTCTTTAAGTTTGGTTAATGCCTTGTCAAGGGCTCTCTTGGCAATTTCTTCAGTTTTTTGACGTTTTTCTAATTCTTTTGCAAGTTTTTCTGCATCTTTATGGCTGGCAGTAAGGGTTTCTTTAAGAGAAGGTTTTGACTGAGATTGTTTTTTGATTTTTGAACTGATTTTTGATTTAATTTCTGCGTTTTTTGCCACCTCTTGGGCAATTTTTTTGGCAGTTTTTTGCCTTGAGTTTATTTCAAATTCTAATTCGGCAATATGGCCGTTAATTGCGTTTAATCTGGCCTCTGCATATTGTTTTTCTTCGGCATTTTCAGCAAATTCAATCTGTTGTTGAGCTTCTGTCAAGGCCTCTTTTTCACGATTTAGCCTTTCTTCGGCTGCTGTAATCAATCTCTCTATGCTTTCTAATTGAGAAGTTTTTTGAGTTAAAATATCTGCAACTTCAGAGGTTTCTTCTCTCTCAGATTCAATTTTTTTGTCTATGGAATGTAAACCAGAAGAAGATCGTCTTTCAAGAGATTTTACCTCTTTTAGTTGCTTTTCGGCTTTTAATCTTAATTTTGAAGCTTCATTTTTTTTCTGTTTTAAGGTCATTACCAATTTTTCTAGTGAAGCCATTGCGTTTAATCAATATCAGACTCGATTAAGTTGTTAATATAATCAGGATTTGACTTACCTGTAAAGAAATTTAACATAGATTTTGCAAAGTTCTTGGTTTTTAGATCGATTGTAAAGATATTATAATTTCTAAAAATTTAGTTATAGGTACTGGGTTTGATGAAATAAATGGAGATGTATTGCCCTAAATGCCAAAGCAAAACAGAATTTTATGAAATTGATGATGGTCCAGACGTGGATGATGATACAATAGCGTATACATCCTATAATTGCGACGTATGCAATATTCACCTAGATGGAAATAACAAAAATTGGTATAATGGAGATGAAGTAGTATGTTATCAACAATTAGAAAAGGCTATTCCGTATATGACATCTGAGGAATACAACAGATTAGCAAAAAAATAATTTTTCGGCTTTCAAAAAAATCAGCAGAAGCCTGAAAAAATTAAGACATGCCAAAAATACAAATCAAAATCAGAGACATGAAAGATCAATTTTTAATAATTTTTAAATTGTATCATAAAACTGTAAAAATTTCCACCTTGTATTTAAATAAAAAAAGTGACAATATGCTACATGGCACAAGAATTAGTAGAGCACTCCAAAAAACGCAGCCTAGTTTTTGTTGGAATAGTGATTGCCGTAGCAGCAATAATAATTGCTTTGGTCTAGTGAAACTTTTAAAATCACCAGACCTTGGAGTTTTGGGCCCAAGCATATAGAAAGGAAATTTCAGTGGAATAAAGGAAAAAAGTTCACATCAACAGGGTAAAACAGGTCCGATAGTTTTCAGAAAAAATGTTAAAAACTCAAATCGATAGTAAAAATTCAAAATTATAAAAAATATTAGTAAATGATTTGGCCTAATTACATGGACTTTCATCCCAAAGATTTACCAATTTTTAAGACATATGATCTTAAAGACGAAAAAGATGCTTCTGATGCAGTAGACGATATGGTAAATCTGGGTTTTGGGGATAGAAAAGAAGGATTCAAAGTTTTAATGCCAAAAGAGGACAAACTTGCAAAAAGGATGGGATACACGGTCACGACTGGAGTAAATGTTGGTTTGCGGAAAAAAAATGAAGTTAGAGACATAAAATATTGGACATATCATCACGATCCTGATCATTATGCAATAGTTTTGATCAGCAACAAAGTTCTTGAAGAGTTAGGTTTTTGATTTATCAAAAAATTTGTAGAGTTTTGTTCTTTGTGCAAGAACTCCTGTCAACATAACTCCCAAAATCGCACCGCCAATCACATCCATAGGATAGTGTTGTAAAACATAGACTCTGCTAATTGAAACAAGTATCGGATATGCAAAAAGCAAATAACATCCACGTGGGAATCTTTCAGATAATACAAAGGCCAATACTATTCCAAACACCATAGACCTTGCAGCATGTCCGGATGGAAACGAGGCATTAAACCCACCTTCACAAAATAATGCAAACGTATCTTTGCTTATCTCCACCGGGAAAGAGACTCCCTCATAATCCAAATCAGGTCGGTCTCTATC
>JAICHE010000248.1 GCA_025922755.1 Nitrososphaeraceae archaeon | reverse complement strand
TCCATTCTAAGAGATTTGCTGGACATTAGACAAGAGACTGCAAAAAATTGAAATCAAACTTAATTTCAAAAAGCGAAACGGCATCAGTAATAAAGACACTTTCAGAGAAATGGAATATGGAAATTCCAAAAAATAAAAATCTCAAAGTTCACGAAATTTCAAGTGATGCACAAATTATTGTAGGTAACGGAGTAAAAGCTTTGAAAGTAGATGACGAGTACGTTCCATTTTTATCAGAGACAGAGGCTCTTGAAAAATTTCCATATGTAATGGTAGACATGGGTGCAGTCAAATTCATGTGCAAGGGTGCAAATGTGATGAGACCAGGAATAAAAAAACATTCAGAATTTAAAAAAGGGGATATTATTTGTGTCATTGAGGAATCACACCATAAATTTTTAGCAGTTGGAAAAACCTTGGTATCTAGTGATGAATTGGATTCAATGGAAAAAGGAGAGGTGGTAAAAAATCTCCATTATATTTCAGATAAATTTTGGGAAATTGGGAAAACGCTTAGTTAGTAATTTTTTCAGACGATTCTCTGATACCATCTTTGGTAATAATCATAATATCAAGACCATCACCACTTGCAGAATCTCTCAGTGAAGCTGAGCGGACGGCCTTTTTGGCCAAATCTACTGCCTCATTTTCAGTCATGTTTTGTTTGAATTGAGGATCAAGAACACCTAAAGCCATTTCAGCTCCTGTTCCTACTGCTGCATACTCATCAGGTAAAACCGAACCAAGAGGATCCAAAGTATAAAGAATTGGTTTGTCAACTACCCCTCCAACAATAACCTGAGTCAATAATGGGAAATATCTTCTCTCATACATCATATTTGACATCATTTTGGCAACGGAATTTGGAGGTACTTCTCTTTTAAGCTCCATTTTTCTAATTTTAGCCAAAGCTGCTATTTGTAGTGATAAAATTTGCATGTCTGCTACAAGGCCTGCACAAGTTGCTCCTACTTTAGGGGTGATCTCAAAGGTCTTTTTTGTTGTTTTACTTACAAGAAAATTTCCAAATGCGATTCGTTTTTCACTTGCAAAAACTACGCCACCGTCAAAAGTTACGCCGACTGCAGTTGCACCAGGCATGTACATAGACATATTTCAAATAATTTGGTTGCATAATAAAGGGCTTTCTCCTTTTTCTAAGGTAAATCTAGGTTTTGCCAAACTTGTCCATTAAAAGACAAAGGCATTTTGTAGTCTTTTTTAGCAAATCAACTCGTGCAAATTCATTTGGAGAATGAATTCTTGCAAACATGTATGTGCTTCCAATGGAGACACAGGGAGCCTTTAGATTATTGACAAAAGAATACATCGGTCCAGTCCCTGCATTGGAAACGTTTATGATCGAAGTTCCAAAGGATTCCTCTGCTGCTTCTTTTACTTGAGACACAAATGGATCTGATGGGTTTGTTCTTGCCGCTGCCTCCCCATGATACACCTTAATCTTGATATCAGAAAATCCCTTTGATTTTAGATGATTTTTTAATCTTTGAACTTGTTTTTTTGGATCCATTTTTGGAACTAGTCTAAAATCAATCTTGACCAATGCCTCTCCGGGCAAAACTGTTTTTGCACCATCCCCAATATACCCGGAAACAAATCCTGCGATGTTGCATGTGGCACCACCGACAAGTGCCTTTTTTACATCAAGACCTTTTTTATTAGCAACAAACGATTTTACTCCAAATTCTTTTTTGAAAGAGTTTTCATCAAATGGTTCTTTAGAAATAATTTCTAAATCTTTTTTTGATAATGGTTTAACTTCTTTGTACCAATCTTTTATGAGAATTTTTCCATCAGAATCCCTCAAAGTTTTTACAGCTTCAATTAACCGCCAAGCAGGATTTTTAATTAATACAGCCAAGCTAGAGTGAGCATCACGAATTGATTCTTTAACAGATAATTCAACAAACAATAGTCCTTTCATTCCAAGACCTACGATGGGCCTGTCCTTGGAATCAACATAACCAAATTCCCAAACTACCCCATCACAAGAAAATTTTTTTTTGTATTTTTTTAGATACTGGTCGATATGTGCACTACCAGTTTCTTCTTCTCCTTCAATTACAAATTTGATGTTGCATGGAACATCACCAATAGTCTTAAGGTATGCTTCTACAGCCTTTATCCTTGTAATTAATTCACCCTTGTCATCAGCTGAACCCCTTCCAAAAATCCTGTTGCCTCTTTGTTTACCGCTAAATGGGGGATCATTCCACAAATCAAACGGTTCTGCGGGTTGTACATCATAATGATTGTAAAACAATAATGTT
>JAICHE010000247.1 GCA_025922755.1 Nitrososphaeraceae archaeon | reverse complement strand
TGATCAACAAACCATATCTATAACTCCACAACAACCACCAGAACCCGGAATGCTGCAGATAAACAAGACAGCAGTAGGCGGTGATGATACATTTAGCTTTGAATCTAATGTTCCATTGTTGGGGAATTTCGAAATTATTACAAGCAGTGGAACAGGATCTTCAGCAAAGGTCAACGTCACTGGAATCTTTAATGTAACTGAGATTGTGCCAGAAGGTTGGACTCTAATAAGCAATACCTGTGATGATGGCAGCCCAACTGACGCAATCAACGTAACTGCAGGAGAGTTTGTAACCTGTACTTTCCAAAACGAAAAGTTAACTCCACCTGAACCAACTGAAGGATTTATGACTGGAGGTGGCTTTGTTATTGCCCCATCCGACTTAATCCCTGATGAAAATTCAACTGATGATAAGAAAAATAATTCAAGGATTCAGCGGGATGATCAGTTTAGATTGAGTCATGGATTTGAACTCCATTGCAATCCTGAATTCCTTCCAAACAATCTTGAGGTAAATTGGTTAGGTAATTCATTCCATATGACTGAACTTCTATCTGCTACTTGTTTGGATGACTCTACACCAAACGAACCACCAAAATCACCTCATCCAGGCCCAACACTTGATGTGTATGTAGGTGAAGGCAATGGACGATTTAACGGTGAAGATGGTGCTCATGCAGAATGGATATTTACCGATAATGGAGAACCTGGCAAAAAAGACGAGATCATAAAATTAATTATAAAAAATTCTAATGGTGAGGTGGTCTTATCAATAAAGGATACAATTGATCTAAACGGCGGCAATCATCAATTTTTACCCCATAACACGCATCACCATGAAAAAAAATTAGAAAGTACTACTGAGATATCATTCAAAAATACTAATGACAAATCAGGAAAAGAGTCTTCCAATTCTGATAAGGCCAATTTTTTTTCAGCAGTTAGCCCAACAGGCAATCCAAACCCCGATTCTTCTAGCATTATAGATGTTAAAGATTCCAAAGGAGGTGGGAATGAGCATCTTACAAGGCCCACCTTTGGAATAAGTCATGAAACTCAAGAATCAATTGTTGATGGGGGATTTACATTCAATGACCAGATTTTTCTTATAACTGACAACCATCATACTCCATTTCAAGAACAATCTGTAATTATTGGTAAAGAAAACACATTTTCTGCAACCCTTTATGCTGATAAAGGCCTTAAGGTACAAGAATTTCTCTTCGGAATTCCAAATGTTGGTGAAGCACACTTGGCAGAATTAGGAATTGAAGTATGGTATGGATACAACAATGAAATCAACGAGGTAAAGGCAGTACAAAAATCAAATGTAATTGATAAAGAAAGCATTAGTGCAACTCATCAAAAAACAAAATGTTCTTCTTATGATGTAGATACAAAATGTGATACCACAAACCTCTCTGTAGTTTTCTTGGAACCCCTTAAAGACAAGGTAATGGCTATCAAGGCGATTGACTTTAAAAATAGATATCAGATCACATATTTGAATGAAGGTTTGGATATTTCTGGTTCATCTCTGAATCCAATGAAAACAAAAATGATTCCTTCTGATGTTAAAAGTGAAGGATTAATCCAAGTTACTCAACTCGAAAAATATAGCCCATTTTGGATTTCTGAAGATGGCAGATTATTTGAGATGAATAATTTTGGTTCATTGCATCAAATTAACAAATACTTTGAGAGATTCCACGATTCTGGAGATGCACGAACTCGACTTCACTCTGGATTTGGAGGAATTATAGCGTATGAACAAAATCGTGCAACTGAAATTTTTAATTCTGATGAATTGGCCAAAGAAATACAAAAAAGTTTTTCATATTCATTTCCTGAACATGAAGAAAGAATAAACGACTTGCTTGAAAATAAAATGTTAGAGCAAGAAACTATTGCTAAAGAAATCCTTGAGCAATTTAATATTCAATCAAGGTGGTAAACCAAAAAATCACCTATTGATAATTTGTTTGACCTGTTAATTTCGGCAAATGACTTACTGAGATGTTGATTATCAAATGAGAAAGGCTTAAGAAAGGCATTTTTTTCTGAAAAAATCGAAGAGATATGGAATGGGGATTAAAAAACAGACTTGCAAGAATAATCAAACCCCAAAACAATCGAGCTCTAATGCTTGCAGTAGATCATGGGTATTTTCTTGGTCCAACTGAAAAACTAGAAAATGCCAAAAAAACTATATCTCCACTTTTGAAATACTGTGACTCTTTGATGCTCACAAGAGGTGTTCAGAGAACTTCAGTTGATGCAAACACTTCTGTTCC
>JAICHE010000246.1 GCA_025922755.1 Nitrososphaeraceae archaeon | reverse complement strand
TTCATTATACTTTTGGGAGTATTGGTGTTTACCAATCAATTGGCATATATTGCAAATTTCCCATTACTCAATAATTTATTGTTAGGATGATAAAATGAAATCAGAGATTAAAACCGCAATCATTTTGGCAGTAGTAATTATTGCATCAGTTGGAGCAATAAGCATCATATTTTCAACTCTTGAGTCTGGAGACAATCCTTCATCAATAGAAGAATTTAATCCAGAAATTCAAATCGACAAATCCGGTTTCAAAAAAGCCCCCGACTTGGTTGGAATCGCCCATTACTTGAATACAACACCTGAAAAATTAAAAGAGCAAATGAAAGACAAAGTAATTCTTTATGATATATGGACATATAGTTGCATCAACTGCATCAGAACTTTACCATACATTACCGCATGGAACGACAAGTATGCTGATGAAGGCTTGTTAATTATTGGAATTCATTCACCTGAATTTGAGTTTGAAAAAGAAAAAGAAAATGTAGAACTTGCAATAGAAAAACACGGAATAAAATATCCTGTTGTAATGGACAATGACTGGAAAACATGGAATGCATTTGAAAATCACTATTGGCCAAGAAAATATGTTGCAGACCATGAAGGATACATTAGATATGACCACATTGGAGAAGGGTCATACAAAGAAACTGAAAAAATTATTCAAGAACTTCTAAAAGAAAGATCTTATTCACTAGGTTTGCAAGTAGCATCAGCAGAATCTCTAGTAGAAATCGAAGAGTTTGAGCATACTAGTTTTAGAACACCAGAGTTATACTTTGGATACAAATTTGCTCAAGGTAGAAACCAATTAGGAAGCCCAGAAGGGTTTAATCAAAACAAAGTTACAAACTATGCTGCACCAGAAAAGATAGATTTGCATAAATTCTACCCAATAGGCCAATGGGCAAATCTTGAGGACAGCATGAAACTCGAATCCGATACTGGTTCAATCAAGGTACTTTATCATGCAAAAGAGGTAAACATTGTAACTGCAAATCAGGCAAACTTGGAGATATTCCTTGATGGAAACCCTATTGATGAAAATTATGCAGGCTCTGATCTTACCGCAGGAAATACAATTACAGTTACAGAGCCAGATTTGTACAATATCGTTAATAGTAAAGAATCGGCTACCCATGAATTAGAAATTAAAATCAACGGCAAAGGTTTTGAGATGTATACATTTACCTTCGGATAAGTTGTAACCTCAGGAGGTTGTAACCAAGGGTACATAGACAGCAGTTACAAATTAGTTTAAAACAAAATTTTCAAGGAGATTACGGAGCAATTAAGATTTGATTAGTAACTCATGGAATAAAGGATCCGGGGAAAGTTTATCCCAAAAAGTAATGGGCAGGGTCCGTCCAGATGAGCCGCTAAAGAACAAAATCGAGTTTGCTCAGAGAAAATTACAGGCACAAATATCAAAGTTAGAGGGAATTAACATCAAACTTCAAAGAAAACATGATTCTATTTTTGAGAAAATAGTCAATGCACAAAAAACTCACAATAATGGATATGCAAAGGCCTATGCAAACGAGCTTGCCCAAGTAAGAAAGATGAAAAACATGGTAAGCGGTGCCAAACTATCAATGGAGCAAGTCCAGTTAAGACTCAGCACAGTCTCAGAATTGGGAGATGTTGTCGTCACTTTGAGTCCTGCAATGTCCCTAATCAAGGGATTGAGTTCCTCACTAAGTGGCATTATGCCTGAAGCTAATGCATCAATGAATGATTTGTCATCAATCCTCGGGGATGTCCTCAGTGGTTCTGCAGTAAATGACGCAGGAATCATGGATGCAGGAGTCTCAGATAACGCGGATACAATGGCAATATTAGAAGAGGCGCATTCAGTGATTGAAGGTCAGACCAAAGTATCAATTCCCGAAGTACCAGAGAGCCTCAAACACGAAATAATCCAAAGACGAACAGCAGGTACACTAATTTAATAAAATTACTTTTTCTTTTTGGATTTTTGTACTAGAATTTTTTTGATTCTAGATATAGTTGGATAGCTGTACCCTCGTCTCCTATAATTTGCAATCATCATCTTCCAGTTTTTTAGTCTCCACTGGGCTTGTTCTGTAGTTACTGAATGAACCTCTTTTTGAATAATGCTTTTTCGGCCAACCTTCAGAGTTCCCGAGTCCTTTGCAGACCATCTGTTTTTTGCAAATTTTAGTCCCGAAAGAATTTCCTCAATTGGCATCTCTTTGAAATATTCTCGTAGTTTTTTTAGTTCCGCATCAGTCGGTTTTTTTGATATGGGTAATTCAATTTGCGGTTTTTGCACAAATTTATCAAAACATGGTAGTTTAAGAAATTCTTGCTAAATCAGTTTTA
>JAICHE010000245.1 GCA_025922755.1 Nitrososphaeraceae archaeon | reverse complement strand
GGGGCAAATGCTCAACATCTATTTTCGAAAAATATCAGCGGACTACATTTTGATAGTGGTCTTTGATAAATCAATATCTCTGGGCTACGTAAGGTTAAAAATGGACTCGTTAGAAAACCCTTTAAGGGGGACTTTGGAATAAGATGGCTTTTGTAAATACCAGGAATAAAGAAATTCAGCTAAAAATAGTGTATTACGGACCCGGTCAGGGGGGTAAAACAACTAATCTTTTATACATTAATAAAAATTTTAGGGAAAAAATCAAATCAAAGATGGTTACCATTGACACCTATGGTGATCGAACAATATTTTTCGACTTTTTCCCATTTGATCTGGGGAAAATCAATGGTTTCGATGTTAAAATTCAACTTTACACAGTGCCGGGGCAATCAAAATACAATGCTACTAGAAGACTCGTTTTAAATGGTGTTGACGGAATTGTTTTTGTCGCTGACATGTCAGCTTCTATGCGCAGAAAAAATGTTTTGTCATTAAAAAATTTGCATGAAAATTTGATTGCATACAATAAAAATATTTTTAAAATTCCGCTATTGTTTCAATTTAATAAAGTTGATCTTTCCCAAAAAGGCTATCCAATTTTAACTCCAGAGCGCTTGACTGATGATTTGAATCGACAACTGAAGCGGCCATGGATTACTGCAAGTGCTTTGACCGGTCAAAATGTGGCAGCAACTCTGAAAAAAGTAATAACAATGACAACTGAAAATATAAAAAACAATCTAAATTAAAGGATAAAAAAGTGATCGATCTGGATTATAACAATCTGACTATGGGGGTTGAAAAAAGACTTGATGAAATTTTTGCCGATGACCTAAAAAAACATAATCCCCAAATATCGACGTTTAAACATTTTGAGAAGCCTTCGCTGGCGAATTTGAAAAGCACAATTATGTCGCTTGAATGGGAGGTTACCGATAATAATCTAAATGATTTGATACACGAAATAAGAAGGCTTCAAAAAGCATATGACAAAGAGGATCAGCTGCAAAAATTATTTCGACTATTATTTCACCTGGGCTGTTATATAAAGATCCATAAAAGTGTTACCCATCCATACATATTTAAGTTGCTTTTCCGATTCTATAATAGTTCAGCTAAAATTGCTTCAGGAAAATATTCCAATCATGAGAAGGACAAAATTGTTAATAATGAGATAAAACACTATCTTTCTTTAAAGTCCTATCTGAAACGTGAAAATAAAAACATTTTCCGGCGCTCTTTGAAAAAGGCAAATACATTAGAGAAGAATCTTTTATCGTCAATTGATTCTATAGATAAACAAAAACCATATCCGTCTGAAGATAATATCAAAATTTCTTATAAAAATTTAGACAATGATCTTAGGGAATTGAAAAAATTTATTTACCTGGAGATAAAAAAACTAAGATTAGATCTGCGAAGGATAATGGCATTGATACCTAAAAAAGCATAAGTTTATCCCTCAGCTTCAGGTTGATCTGACATAAAGGCAAGTAATAAAGCTAATGTAATTAATTTTAACGGTTTTTGCAGTTTTAAATAATAGATTAATAAAAAAATGACGACAAATGTATCTTTCACATTATAATTTGAGTAAAATTCCATTTTCTATAAGCCCGGATCCAAATTTTTTGTGGCTCAGTGAAAAACATTCCGAAGCGCTGGCTACGCTAAAATACGGAATTTTTGAAAACAAGGGGTTTCTAGTTCTTACAGGTAATGTTGGTACTGGAAAAACAGCACTAATCAACCGTCTAATAAAAGAAATCAGTTTACCCGTATTGATTGCCACTATTCCAGATCCTGGACTAAACATCACAGACTTTTTTAAGTTCCTTGCGAATGATCTGGGGCTAAATGAAAAATTTGATACCAAAGGGGATTTTTTGATATTATTTAAAAATTTCCTACTTCAAGCATATTCATCAGATAAGAAGGTTTTGTTAATTATTGATGAAGCGCAAAGGCTAAGTCATGATCTTCTTGAGCAAATTCGACTACTATCCAACATTGAGTTGGAAAACAGGAAATTAATCAATATTTTCTATGTGGGGCAAAGTGAATTTAACAAAATGTTACTGGTGGATCAAAACAGGGCGACACGACAAAGAATATCAGTAAGATATCATCTTAAACCTTTGACAGAAAAAGAAACCGCACAATATATACAATACAGACTCAAAATCGCTCATGGCACCAGAGAAATCTTTCAGCCTAAAGCTATTCGGCAGATTTTCTATCTAAGTGGCGGCAACCCTCGTCTTATAAATATACTTTGTGATCGCTGTTTGCTTACCGGATATTCTAAGGGATTGCAATCTATAAACGATTCTATAGTAAAAGAATGT
>JAICHE010000244.1 GCA_025922755.1 Nitrososphaeraceae archaeon | reverse complement strand
TTGGTTCTCGGATTATTTCTGAGGGTTTTAGTCTGTTTAATTCTATTTCCTTCCCTACACTTAGTTTGTCATATATGGCAATTATTTTTGCATCAGGATGATTATCACGAATATGTTTAATTGCATAAATCCCATCATAGACTGGCATTAAAATATCTAAAAACAATACGTCGGGTTTTAATTTTTGGTAAAGAAACACTGCATCTTGCCCGTTGTAGCCTTTCCCTACCACCTTTATTCCATTACTTGTGAGTAATTCGCTGAAAAGTTGAATGATGTCTTTTTCATCATCTACCACTACAGCACGAATCAATAATGTGTTGTAAAGCATATTTTATAAAAAGTTGTCAGGCATACAACTCCATTTTGTGTGTCATATCAAATTACATGTTCTCCCTTATGTTACATTTAAAATATTACAATTTATGGAAATTGAAGAAGCTATTGCTAACAGCACAAGCAATCAAGAACAACTGGTTTTAGCTTTGCAAGAAAAGCTTCGAGATTTTGGTTTGACAAAAAACGAATCAAAAATTTATGTGTATTTGAGTAAAAGTGGCCCTCAAAAAGCAATTGAGATTTCAAGAAACGAAAACATTCCAAGAACAGAGACATATCATTTGTTATCTAATTTAGAAGCAAAGGGTATTGTTACCCCATCAATTCAAAAACCAACCAAATTCTCTGCACTAGAAATTGACAAAGCTATCGAATCAATAATTACAAATCAACAAAAAAGAATAGAAGAATTAAAAATTTTAAAAAATGACATGGTAGAGTTATGGGAGTCCTTTGAAAATATCAATAAATATTCAAAAACTGAAATATCCAAATTTGAAACGGCTATGAGAAAATATGCAAAATCTGAAAAATTAAGGAAAAATTTCAAAGCAAGAGTAAAAAAAATGAAACAAAAATCAGATATGTTAGATAATTAATTACAAATGTAACAAGAGGGAAAATAACACATGATAGAACTTGATATTTTACACATTAGGATTTTATTTGCTTTAGCGATGTTGGGAACTGCTACTATTATAGATATTAAGAGTCGAGAAATTTCAGATTTAATTTGGATTGTTTTTGGGGTAATTTCAGGAATTCTTTTATTTTTGGAGCCAAACATAGTAGAAGCTGCTTTTGGAGTGGGATTTGCATTAATTGTTGCACCACTTGTTCTCATATTATGGCGGTTCGGTTTGTTTGGAGGCGCAGATGCACTTGGTCTCATAGTACTCTCGGCATTGGCTCCAATGGCAACATTAAGTGATTCAGCAGTAAGCCCATTTTCCATAGTGGTGAATAGTGCATTGCTTTCAGTATCTCCAATGGTGGTTAATTTCATTAGAAACTCTATTCTTATTTTGAGACAAGAAGATATTTTTCATGACTTTGATGAAACAAATTCCAAGAAAATTTTTGCAATGTTCTTAGGATACAGATCAAAGAATCCAAAATACAGTTTTTCTCTTGAAACCAAAGTTGGAAAGAAAAAACGACTTAATATCGCACTGCATAACTCTGACACTGCAGAATATTGTACCACGCCAGATACTTGGGTAACTCCAGGATTACCCTTTATGATTTTCATTTTAGGAGGATTCATTATTCAATTATTATTTGGAGATGTGATTCTTAATTTGATCGGAATAACATAAGGTAATTAATTTTAAACATTACCATATTAGGATTCATAACAATTCTACGTTTTTTTTAAAAGAAAAAATGACATAAAATACACATGGTCAAAAAACTAATGTTTTTTTTGTCTTCAATAATCCTGATTTCAAGTATATTACCGGCATTTGGAGAAGTTATACAAATTCAATTAGATAAAGAATCATACACAAAAGAGGAATACATTAACATCCATGGCACTGTTTCTGAGGATTCATCAGGGTTAGTCTCCATTGTAATTCGTGATCAACAAAACAGTTTTGTTCTTCTTAGTCAGGCAGTAATTCGGGGGGATAATTCGTTTGAGAAAACCATCCCTATAACCAAAGATTTTGAAATTTTAGGTCAATATAATGCCACTGCCTTTGTTCTAAACATAACAGAGGCAAAAGTCCAACCTTTTTACGTAACAGAAATTATTGAGCAAAAAGAAAGTTCTACATCAATTAATAGCAATGATTTTTTTGAAATCAATCCAATGGTAATTGAAAAAACATCTGAACAAACTTTCACTTATGATGAAGCAGTTACCAACTCGGAATTCATACAAAAAACAAATCACAATTTAGAAATTGCAGATTTTGTTGATAAAAGTAAGGATCCTCAATACTACCTCGATAGGTACTATAACGAACCTAATTACAAATCTTGGTTTGATAGAAATTACCCTGAACTTACAATAGAGCAAGCAGTAGGGTACA
>JAICHE010000243.1 GCA_025922755.1 Nitrososphaeraceae archaeon | reverse complement strand
TCTACAACATCAATTGCTAACATATCTGCTATCTTGGTGTTTTTAGCATCAATTCCAGTCCATTTTCTACCTTGGCTTTGCTTTGCCCTTAGTTTTGCCATAGTATCAATTGGATCCATTCCAGCATTTTCAGCAATTGTTAAAGGAATTATCTCCAGGGCTTCTGCGTATTTTTTGATTGCAAGTTGCTCTCTTCCATCAAAATTATCAGCCCAATCTTTTAGAAGTGATGCAGCATAAGATTCTGGTGCACCGCCTCCTGCAACAATTTCGGGTTTTTCAATAACATCTTTGACTACCATGAGTGAATCGTGAATAGAACGATCTACCTCATCAATTACTCTCTGAGATCCACCTCTAATCAACAAAGTTACAGATTGAGGATTTTTACAACCTTCAATGAAAACCCATTTATCAGATTCTACTTTCTTTTGATGAACTAGATTTGCTGATCCAAGATCTTTTTCAGTTAGATCCTCAAGGTTTGCTGAAACGCGACCTCCTGTTGCTTTTCCAAGTTTTATCATATCACTTTCTTTTACTCTACGAACTGCCAAAATTCCATACTTGGCAAGGTAATGTTGTGCGATATCATCAATGCCTTTTTGGCAAATTAAGACATTACATCCAATGTCATGAAGTTTATCAACCATAGTTTTTAGCATTCGATTTTCTTCTTCTAAGAACATCTGCATTTGAGTTGGATCAGAAATTCTGATTTCAGAACTCATTTCGGTTTTTTCAATTTCGAGTGCTGTATTGAGAAGAGCAATTTTGGCATGTTCAATACGAGTTGGCATTCCGCTGTGAACAATTTCTTTGTCTAAAACTATACCTTTGATAATTTGTGTATCTTGTATAGAACCGCCAGTTTTCTTTTCTACTTTGATATTATCTAAATCTACAAAGTGTGTTTCACCCTTTTTTGTAGCTACATTTAGGATAGAATCAACCACAACTTTTGATAAAATGTCGCTGTCTTCTGAGATTAATTTTGACTCCATACTGGTTACTGCAATTTTTAATAATGATTCTTTATCGTCAGGTCTGATTTTCTTTGCCATTTCTGAATAAATTTCCAATGTCTTTTCAGATGCTGCTTGGTAGCCATCAACGATAACTGAGGCGTGAACATCTTTTTTGAGAAGATCTTCTGCTTTTGCCAAGAGGGTACCGCCAAAAACTACAGAGGATGTGGTTCCATCTCCAACTTCATTATCGACAGTTTTTGAAATTTCAACCATCATTTTTGCTGCTGGGTGTTGGACATCAATTTCTTTCAAAATTGTTGCGCCGTCATTTGTAATTGTAACATCTCCTAAAGAATCAACCAACATTTTGTCTAAACCACGTGGACCTAAACTACTTTTGACTAAGTTTGCTACCAATTTTGCTGCTGCAATATTGTTTTGTTGTGCGTCTTTTCCTTTTTGTTGTAATGCGCTCTCTTTGAGAACAAGTACAGGTCCATTTGGTCCTTGTTGAATTGATGCCATTAAGATTCAGCTTCAATCCCCTGAATCCCCCTTTTTAATATTACTTAGTTGATCGGATTGATGTATTCCCTTTTTTTGACATCAACAATCCCTTTTGAAAGTATTCTTACTGATGGCAAGGCCAAAAATGGTAAGAATAATGGAATTAGATGAGGTCTTGAAAATTTGCATCCTGATTCAACTATAGTGCTATTGACTTTCTCAAAATTCGATGAAACCTTATCAAATGGATCAGTAGAGATGATTCCAGCTAGTGATAACGGCAGTAATGCATCTACTTTCCCAGAATTTACCACTACTAATCCACCCTGAGTTTTTCGCAAAGTATTTGCTGCAAGAGCCATATCAGAATCGTTTGAGCCGATAATAATCAAATCATTTTCATGAAAGCTCCAGGTTGAAGCAAAAGCACCGATATTGGCTCCAAAATTCTCCAAGAATCCTACAACATGATTTTTGGTTCCGTGAATCCTATCAAATGCAGCTACTTTCCATACATCCTTGTCAAGTGAGGAGTTAACTACACCATCTGACACCGCCAGTTCAGCGGAACCTAGTTTAGTGATAATTTCAGTCTGAAGTGATATAGTATTTACATCGACTTTTTTCTTTTTTGATTTAATTTCAAAATCACTAGCCAAAAATTTTTTAATTTTAACTGTGTTTTTTATCCATTTAGGGATAGTCTTCTTTTTCATAGCTGCAACTATGCTTCCATTGGAAGCTACTAATTTTCCCCCAACAAAAACTTTGGAGGGTTTTATTTTCTTCAAGTCATCAAAAATAAGAATATCTGCAAGCTTTCCAGGAGCAATTCCCCCAAGATCTTGTCCCATGTTATAATAATCAAAACAATTTCTTGATGCCATAGTAATGGCATCAATAGGTTTCAATC
>JAICHE010000242.1 GCA_025922755.1 Nitrososphaeraceae archaeon | reverse complement strand
TTTCTAGTTTTGATGCTATTTCCAATCTCTTCAGGGTTTTCTCAAAAATCTGATACATTATCAACACTTTCTGTTGAATTGACAAGTAAGGCTCCATTTGTTTACCAAGATGATGAGGGATATACCATTGTGGTAGGAAATGTTCAGAACAAAAATACCATTACTTCCGTTACAAATGTCCATTTGGTAGTTAATTTTTATGATGAAACAGGAACAGAACCACTTGAAACCGTTAGGGGAAGCACGATTCTTGAGGTACTCCCAGAATCTGGAATTTCACCATATATGATTAAATCCAGTACTCCAAATCCAAATATTTCACAAATATCTATTTTCCTTGAAGGCTTTTCGCCATCGTCTTCAAAATCTCAGCAATTAAAACTTGAAACAAAAAGTGTGGTATTAGATGAAAAACTGAAACTATCTGGAGTTTTAACCAATGGGGGCTCTCCAATAAAGGAAACTTCTGTGCATCTTGCATTTTATGACTCTTTTATTCCTCCAAGACTAGTGGGAGTCTCTACTGTATCTATTGGGGAGGTAGCAGCTAATGAAAAAATTGATTTTTACTTTAATGAAAAAATTGATAGAAGGGCAGTAAGTTTTCAGGTTTTTGCTCAATCTGACGTATTTTATTCCAATATTTTAGAGGAAAAAGTACCAGAACAATTAACAAGACTGGTAACTATCTCTGAGACTTCTCTGAAAGACAATCAGGGAAATAGATTGGCAGAAATCAAAGCAGGTTCCACTGTTAATATTCAGAGTAATGTTTGGGTTCAATTCTCAAAGGATCCTTCTACCACTGAAACTCCTTATCGATATTATGCTCAAGTCAAACAATCAGGTGATAAACCATATGTGGAATTCCTAGGAAAATTTGATGGGAGGTTTATCGGGACAGGATCTCAATCAATAGCAATTGATTGGATTCCAGAGAATAGTGGTGTCTATTTTATAGAGACTTTTGTTTGGGACAGAAATAACATTCCAATATCTGAAAAAGGCCCTATTGTCTTAATTGTTGTAAACTAGTAGATTTATTTTCAAACAATTCCCAAAGAATTCATGCCAAAATTTGATCTAGTGGCTATGGGAGGAACTTTTGATATTATCCATAAAGGTCATTTGACTTTGCTGTCTGGGGCTTTTTCTATTTCTTCCAAAGTAATCATTGGTTTGACAAGCGATGAATTGGCCGCAAAAAAAGGGAAAAAAACTCAAAATAATTTTAAAAAAAGAATGGAGGCTTTAGCACAAACCATTGAGAAGAATTTTCCAAACTCTCTCTTTGAGATTAGTAAACTGGATAATGATTTTGGCCCTGCTGTTTTGGAAAAAAATGTGCAAGCCCTTGTGGTAAGTGGTGAAACATCCAATCAGGGCAAGGTTCTAAATGACTTGAGAAAGCAAAAGAATCTTCCTCCCGTGGAAGTAATTGTCATACCAATGGTGTTGGCAAAAGACGGACAGAGAATATCTACCACACGAATAAAAAAACATGAAATAGACCTCGAGGGAAACTTGTCATCAATTGACTAGAAGATTGCCTATCTTTGAGTAGTTGTAATAAAACAAAATTTTCTGATGTTTTTTCATGAAAATCATCAATAGCATGATGAAAAAATTCGATAATGATGTATCAAACTTACAGAAAGGACTTCATCCTGAAAATCTTGCATATTGGTATGGTAAAATAATCCAAGAGACTATAGAAATGGCTCCCCCATGGCTTCAAGATAAAATCAAAGTTAACCAGGACCCAATCCTTCCTATGAAATTCAATCTTGATATTTCAAAAAGAGCAGTTAGGTATTTCATGATTGTTGTAGATGAAAATTTAGATTCTATGCCTTACTCAACAAAACTCTATTTCCTAAAAGTACAAGAAATAATGGGTGCTGAAATGGACAAGTCTCTAGTTTAATTTGATTTTAATTCTGTTTAGGCACAAAACAAACCTCTAACTATCTATATCCGATTAACACAACCCTTTATGACATCATGGAATTCCATAAAATAAGAACAGGGAAAAAGAAATTTGGTAACAAATCACAAAATTATCGAAATGATAATCCTTCAAGGTCATATCGAAATTCCCAAAATGATAGAAGAGAACAATCTGCAACAGTAACTTGCGCAGATTGTGGGAATGAATGTCAGGTTCCCTTTGTTCCAAAAAATGACAGACCTGTATTCTGCAGTGATTGTTTTAGACAAAACAAACCTCGAGATTCAGAAAATGACAGAGGTTCAAGATATTCCAGAGATGACAGAGGTTCAAGATATTCCAGAGATGACAGAGGTTCAAGATATTCCAGAGATGACAGAGGTTCAAGATATTCCAGAGATGACAGAGGTTCAAGATATTCCAGAGATGACAGAGGTTCAAGATATTCC
>JAICHE010000241.1 GCA_025922755.1 Nitrososphaeraceae archaeon | reverse complement strand
CCATTTCCAATATCGCAAATCGCTCTTTTGATTTCTGCAGAACCAAACATCGACATTGAAAATCTTGCAAAAAAAGTAGTAGAGATTTTCACCAATGTAAAATAATCTTCAAAATTCTTTTTCTTGGAATGGTTTTAATCTAGTTTATGTAGATATTATTTCATGAAGGCAACATTTGCTGCTGGTTGTTTTTGGCATGTTGAAGATTTGTTTCGAAAAACAAAGGGAGTAAAATCAACTAAAGTTGGGTATACTGGAGGTAATTTATCCAATCCTACTTATGAAGAAGTATGCACAGATAGAACAGGACATGCTGAAGCTGTAGAGGTAGATTATGATCCAGATGAAATTTCATATGAGGAATTATTAGATGTGTTTTGGAATAATCATGATCCCACATCACTTAATAGACAAGGCCCTGATGTGGGGATACAATACAGGTCTTCAATTTTCTTTCATGATGAAACCCAAAAACAGATTGCAGAAAAGTCAAAAGAGAATATGGAATCCTCTGGAAAGTTTTCCAAAAAAATCGTAACTGAAATTTCACCTGCTCCAGAATTTTACAAAGCCGAAGAATACCATCAAAAATATTTTCAAAAGCACGGAATTTCTTGAGATTATTTTACCACTAAAACTGGAATCTTAGAAGCATGTATTACATAATTTGACACGCTTCCAAAAAACATCTCCTTGATTGATCCTCTCCCCCTAGATCCTATTATTATCAAATTGAATTTTTCTTTTTTATTGTGAGCTAATTTGATAATATTGTATCCAATATCACCTCTCATTAATTTCTCTTTGAATACAATCCCATTTTGAGCTGCTAATACTTTTGCCTCTTCCATGAATTTTTTAACCTCATCATTAAAAGAATCTCGAACAGACCCTACTCCTCTAAATTCTGAATGGGGTGGCTCATTTATTGAATATACTCCGGTAATTGTAGCTCCAAATTGTCTGGCCACAGAAATTGCCATCTCTAAGCCCCTCTTGGAATTTTTCGAACCATCCATAGGTACTAGAATCTTGCTTACTTGCTTTTTAATCATAGATTTACCATTATTTGGATATTAAAAAATGTAGATGAGTCATCACCATGACAAAATATCAAAAAAAGGGATAAAAGGAAGCGATCGCCAATTTTTGTAATATTTATCTAGTGAGGAAAGTTGACGCTAAAATGGTGCAAGAAAATTTCATTGATGTAGATGGTAATAAAATAAGATTTTTGGAGATAGGTCACTCTAAGAGTACACTGGTTTTTGTTCATGGGTTGGGAGCTTCCGCAGAACGATGGAATAAAGTAATTCCTTTTTTTGCCAAGGATTATCATCTTATAGTTCCTGATCTTATTGGCTTTGGTTTAAGTGACAAACCACTTGTAGATTACACTACAGATTTTTTTTCAGAATTCTTAAACAAATTTCTTGAATCAAATGGGATAGAGAATCCCTACATCGTAGGTTCATCCTTAGGGGGTCAAGTAACTGCAGAATATGCCTCCAAATACACAAACATTGAAAAATTAACCCTTGTTTCTCCTTCTGGAGTAATGAAGCAATCCACTCCTGCTTTGGATGCATATATCATGGCTGCACTCTATCCAAATGAACCAAATGCAAAAAATGCATTTGAAATGATGGAGGGGTCTGGAGCCGATGTTGATCCTGAGATTGTTTACCATTTCATTGAAAGAATGAAAATGCCTAATGCAAAAATGGCTTTCATGTCTACTATATTGGGACTTAAAAATGCTGAAATTATCACCACTAAACTCCGAACCATTAATGTTCCCACTCTGATAATTTGGGGTTCAGATGATCCTGTAATTCCCCTAAAACATGCAGACGGATTTGTGTCTTCAATTAAGGATTGTAGATTTTACAGAATGGATGGATGTGGACATACTCCATACGTTCAAGCTCCCAAGGAGTTTTCAGAAATTGTTCTCGATTTTTTAAACTCTGATTAGATATGGTTAAATACAGTTGAATACCATATGTTACCAATGAGTGGTAATTATAGCCAATATGACCCTTCATCGATGTTCAAAGAATGGATTCAGAAGAGTGGTCGTGCACAGGCTGAATTTATTAAAAATTTTGGCTCATTAATGAATAACCAAGGTTCTCAGACATTCAATCCTTTAGAAACTCTCAAAACAATGTCAGATTCCACCAGAAATGCCCAATCCAATATGATGGAGAATATGACAAGTTTACAAAACAAAAGCATGGATACAATGTTCAACATTGGTCAAATGCTTCCATCTTTCATGAATTGGGGTGCATACAAAACAACTGTTGGCAGTGCTGGCAGAATTTCAATTCCAGAAGCCGAACGAAATGCCCTTGGCTTAGGAGAAGGTGACTTGGTTCAAGTCATTATCCTTCCTAT
>JAICHE010000240.1 GCA_025922755.1 Nitrososphaeraceae archaeon | reverse complement strand
GAACTATTCTTTTTATCAGTGCGTTGTGGTGTAAATTGGGGTTTTTTTGAATCTCTTCAATAATGGCTTTTTCACGCCTAAAAGTTATTTTGTTGGGCTCAAATTGACTCATCATATCTAGGTCGACCTATTGACATCATGTCGAAAACCCTCCATATTGGCAATACTTGAAAGAATTTAACAAAATTAGTGGAAATTCCTAAATCATGCCTGAATTTGATTAATCTAGTTTAATTTTTTTCGAATACTTTCAGTAGGTTATTATCTAAAAATTTTAGGACAGGTGTGTGGAAAAAATCAAAAATAATTCTCCAGTTTTGTTTTATTACAATCCTTCAAAAAAATGGTTAGTAAAAGTTTCAAAAAAAGATGAATTGCATACACACATTGGAGTTCTAAAACACTCCGATGCAATAGGAAAAGAGTATGGCTCCAAACTGATGTCAAACAAAGACAAGTATGTTTACCTTCTCAAACCAACCATGTATGATTATGTAATGAAAATCCAACATGGCACACAAATAGTTTATCCTAAAGATTTGGGGTATATTGTCGCACGAGCTGGAATTCAAAACGGACAAAAAATTGTAGAGATTGGAACTGGAAGTGCATCACTAACTTCGTTTGTGGCAAGTATCGTAAAACCAAGAGGTCATGTTTACACGTTTGATGTAGATGAGAATTTCATGAAGATAGCTGCAAAAAATTTAAAAAAATCTGGGATGGAAAAATATGTCACTCAACAAAAATTGGATATTAAAACCGCAAAAAAAATGCCCGTAGAGGATGCAGATGTTGCTCTAATTGATCTTGGTGATCCTTGGACTGTAATACCTCAAGTTCGCCAAATGTTAAAGGGAAGCGGTGCTGTTTTTGCAATTTGTCCAACAATGAATCAACTAGAAAAATTAACAATGTCGTTAATTGAAAATGAATTTACAGACATTGAATCAACAGAACACATACTTCGAACCATTGATGCAAGGGAGGGAAAGACAAGACACTCTTTTCAGGGGATAGGACATACAACATACCTGTGTTTTGCAAGAAAAGCGTTTTTTGACAGAGATTCAAAATTAAAGATTAATGAAAAAAAGAGTAAAAAAACTGCCAAAAAATCAATCAAAAAATCCACCACTACAAAAAAATCAAAATCAAAGTAAAAAACAAGATTTATTCCTCATAGATTCTGCCTCAAAGTAATGGTATCACAGCAACTTTCAGCCTCGATAGTTAAAAAATTCATTCCTGCTAGGCAGTCTTCTTCAAGAAAAGGTGATAACGGAACGGTTTTGGTGGTTGGGGGAAGCTACATCTATCATGGCGCCCCAATTCTTTCTTCTATTGCTGCATTGCGCTGTGGAACTGATCTAGTTTACACTTCGGTTCCAAAAATTAATGTGTCCGCAACTAGATCCATTTCGCCTAATCTTATTGTCCTACCGTTAGTTGATCAAAAATTAACTAAAGGGGCTGTTAGAAAATTACTTGGAGTTGTTCCAAGAAATTTAGATTCTGCCACAATTGGGATGGGTCTTGCAATTCAGGAAAAAAACTCATTATTACTTTTGGTAAAATCTCTTTTGGACAGAGATGTTCGCCTATCTCTTGATGCCAGTGCATTAATCCCTGAGGTTCTACCATTATTACCTGACAAAAATGTCGTTGTAACACCCCATGCCGGTGAGTTTAAACGATTATTTGGAGACACTCCATCAAACTCAAAAAAAGAAAGAATAGAACTAGTTGAAAAAATGGCAAAAAAACACTGTGTCACTGTTCTTCTAAAAGGACCCACAGACATTATATCCGATGGAAAAAAGACATTTCTTTACACCAAAAAAATTCCAGCAATGACAGTTGGGGGGACCGGTGATGTGCTTTCTGGTTTGACTGCGGGAATGCTTGCAAAAAATAGAGACACATTACAATCAGCTGCAGCAGCTACTTTCATCAATGGATTGGCAGGTAAGGCTGTTCAAAAAAAGTTTGGTTTGCATATGACTTCAATGGATCTTTTAGATGAAATTCCAAATGTCATGAAGCCATTTGATAAAATAGTGTGAAAGAAATGAACGTACTCCAACATGTAGATTCTAACATGAATGATTTGATTTTGGATTTACAAAAATTAATTCAACAACCTAGTGTTTCTGCAAAAAACGAGGGCATTGAAGAGTGTGCACAGCTAGTCAAAAAAATGCTTAAAAAATCTGGAATTGGATCTGAAATTTTGAGGCTAAAAAAAGGTGTATCTCCTATAGTTTATGGTGAAATCAAATCCAAGAAAAAAAATTCAAAAACGTTATTGTTTTACAATCATTATGATGTACAACCCGCAGAGCCCTTTGATTTGTGGAATGATCCTCCATTTAGCGGTAAACACAGAGGCAACAAGATTTTTGGAAGAGGTTCAGCTGATGACAAGGGTGAATTAATT
>JAICHE010000239.1 GCA_025922755.1 Nitrososphaeraceae archaeon | reverse complement strand
ATTATGTAGAAGGTTTGTATCCCAAGTGAAGGGATTGTAAATTTAGTTTGGTTCCCTGACGTATTTCTGGCTAAAATAGTGGATTGGATGGGTACCGGTACAATATGGTACGATTTTACGGTCCACCAGTCACAACAATTATGACCAGTCTAAAGTAGGAAAATCATTATCAAATTTTAGGCGATGGAGTGAAAGAATAGACTAACCTGGACACCATATCTTGTTTTGTTTACTGAGTTATTATCGATATGGGCGGGAACAGGGTCTGCAATGATTACAATCACACTAATTCACCAATTACAGATTTTATAAATATGAATGGTAAAAGAATGTAGAAAATTAGAACATAGAAAGATTATGCTTCTCGTCCATTAACGGTTCGTCTTGCTGCTTCTTCGTATGCTTCTTTTGTGACTGCTTCTCCTTCTTTGACAGGTTTTTTGGATAGTATTTTTGGACCTTTGCCGCTAGGGGCTACGTTTCGTCTTGCTGCGTCTTCGTAAGCTTCTTTTGTAATAGCCTTCCCTTTTTTGTCAGCTACTGTTTTTTGTGGTTTCGGTTTATTTTCTGTTGTTATGACCGTTCTTTTTGCAACATTTTTCCATGCTGATTCTGCAGGATCAGTTTTATTGACTTTTTTCGTTTCCATAATACGTTATGAGAAAAAAGGATATTAAGCGACGCTGACATTAGTGTATGTCCGATGTACACATGTGACAGTGTAGTAGACGTATTGATGAATGCTGTAAACAAGTCAGATAATTTTGAAAATTATTTTTTTGTAGCCTTACGTAGCGTGTCATTAATTATTTGGGAATAACTTACAGCCTCATTTGTATCTAAAATTAACTTGGATTGAATCATACGTAATTTTTTGTCTAAATCCTCATCAATCATTATGGTAATTCTCTTAGACATGGTGGTTTTGTTCACCTTTTTTTGAAAAATATTTTTCTAATGTGAAAAAAATCACAGATGCCGTAGAGGAGGGCAATCCAAATCTTTCATACAGATGATTAATTATCTTCTCTGGAGTCATTCCCCCAAAATCATCAGGAATATTAAAATCCAGCATTGCTCTAATTCCTAAAATTTCTTTGATGATTATTTCATGAAAACTTCCAGGATCCATGCTAACTAAAATCAATCCATTATGACCCAACGGGATGGTAAGTCGTTTCACCTTGCCATATTCGGCAAACGCATAAAGAGGTTCCCCCAGTTTAGAAGCTAATTTGGTCCTTGATGCCCATCTTGCAATTGAATCATTAATAGATCCTTGAGTTTCTTCAGGGCTCAAAAGATTGGAATGTCCTGGACGCATTTTAGCAATGTGTTCTTCATTTAGAACAATTGCCACATAACGAATTTTTCTATCCAAACTCAAAATTTTATCTACAATTGATTCTAAATCTAAAGGTACCAGTTTATTTGCTAAATTTTCTCATCTTCGTATTCTAATTTTATATGACTCTGGCTTATACCCTCGTTATTGCCCAAATATCACAAAATTCGTTTTTGTTAAGGTCTGGGGCGAAATCATACCATGGTCAAGCTTTAGTCAATCTGGAAAATTTACGCACAAAGAGAGGGATTGCCTTTTTTATCGACTATCAGTAAAAAGCCAATCCCCCCTCCATAGGCACAAATTTTTCGCCATGTCTAGCGTTATGACGACAGTATGGAAAGTTGGGAAGTGATTAAAACAATAATGCAAGTTATGGTGTCATGAAACCTTCAGATTTCCCTGAAGATTATAGTAACAAATTTTGAAAAGTAATGGAAACGAATACTTGTATTTATTCAAGTCATCTTCCTTTGGAAAAGTTTTGTAATACGGTTAACTCAAAGACCAGCTGTGTGGAAGTTTGGGATTACTTAACTAATGATCGATACACCATAAAGAAAGAAGATTTTGAAAAATATTGGGAATTATACAAAAATCATGATTTTTTAAAACCATTTTTTTATTTTTCCTAGAACTGAAATTGTACTTATTGTTAAACCCGAAAAAATTAACCCAATCGAAATCAAATATGTCTTTGATGAAAATCCTTCAGATATAGTTATCACCAGCCCAATCAATAAAATTACTATTCCAATCAAAATAATGATTATGGATCTTAACATAGTTTTGTTTATTATAATGGTTTATAATACATTTTATTAGATTCCTAAATTTTGAAATAGAAATTTGATTAATGATTTTTTTATGTTTTATTTTATTAATCTACAAGTGAAATTATGATTATTTTTAAATGATAAAAAAAGAATTGAGGTCTATCGATTCTTTTTAGTTGTTCTTTTCGTTTTGCTGGCAGCCTTTGCAGTTCTAGCAGGCTTTTTAGTTGTTCTTTTCGTTTTGCTGGCAGCCTTTGCAGTTCTAGCAGGCTTTTTAGTTGTTCTTTTCGTTTTGCTGGCAGCCTTTGCAGTTCTAGCAGGCTTTTTAGTT
>JAICHE010000238.1 GCA_025922755.1 Nitrososphaeraceae archaeon | reverse complement strand
GTAATGATTCCCGATGTATCTGAGAAGTTAAATGATGTTTCAATTGTTTCAATTCCTTTAATTGATGCCAGAGGAATAATGAATCTTCCATTGCACAAATGGCACTCTCTATTTGACAACACTGCAATTATTCCAGGAGCTGTAGAATACAAGTTTACTGGAAAACATGTCATCACACATTATTCGATGGGAGAATGCAATATTGGTATTGGAACATGTGATGACAGAAAATGGGTCGAAGACATTAACCTTGATAAAAAATACACCGTCAGAATAATAGAGTCACGTGATGATGCAACAATTGCAATTGAAGGATATGCAGATTCCTCAAAGATTAACGGTGTAGATGTGTTTCATACAAATCTCAAGTCACTAGTTAACCAAAGTCCAGAAGAGCCTGAATTTCCTGCAACCATCATGTATGGCATGGCAGGACTTGCAGCTGTTGGTGCTGTGGCAATGCTTGTGATAAGTGATAGAAAGCTCAAAAATGACAAAAATGAGGGCCAGACAGGTGTGGATCCCGCTCATTTGAGGGCATATGAGACCAGCAACTCCTCTGGAGGCTACAAGACAAACAGGGGAGAGTCCTGCCTTATTCCAAATGAGCACTCAAAGACTGCCATTTGAGATAAAAATAACGTGTAAAACCAGCGATCTTATTTTTCATTAACAAACTAAATTTCATATCATGCCTCCGAAATTCCAAAAAAGTTATGCTTGACTTTAAAAATCATCACACATCGTATACACACCCTTTCTTCTCCATTCGGCTCCAATGAATAATGAGTCCTCTGATGACATTTAGGACAAATGTATACTGTCACACGTCTTGTACACTAATGAGTTATTTAGTATCTTGTCAGTCTCAAAGTTTTCATAACGTCATACCCCCATACTCATACGAATTTTTTCATAACGGTACAGGATTTGTCATGGATGTTAAAAACAGAAATTACATAGTTTGATTGTATTACAAGTTTTAAACAAAAGTTACAAGAATTGATTTTGAAATTATTTTATCATAATTTTATTTGATCGGAGTTTATTTTCTTTTTCTCCAAAAAATAATTCCCACAATAGTAATTAAGATTCCAATGATACCGCTGATCAAAAATGCTTGTTTGTACATAACCAAAACATAATCCATTCCCTCAATTGGTTTCATCATTGGCGGACTTGTTGGTGGAAATAAAATCAAAGACGAATAGATGTTGGCCAAAAAACCTTCTGCCATCAATGCAAGTCCAATCAGTATTACAAATTTTGATTTCATTTTTTATTTTCAATTAGTTTTAAAAAATCATCAGGAAGATCACCGTATGTATTTTTGTATGCTTGAATTTTTTCTTGTATAATGTTTTCATCTATTGTACCTGAAACTAAAATTCCTACCAAATTACGCAATGCACCAATTTGACGCATTTCTAATTGTAGAGCCTTGGTGTTTTTGTCATTATAATCTGCATTTTCTAGTTGTTGGATGTATTTTTCTTCTTTTTCAGATAGCATTCTTCCGTATTCATAAATTGACTGACGCCACTCATCAAGAGGGATAATGCAAAAATCTTCATGATTAAGGCTTGCAAGAATGTCTTTGCGATTTTTTGTTCCAAAAACTTCTCGTATTGGATCATTGTGACATGATAGAAAGTAATCATCTGAATCAATTATCTCATTAGTACATGAATTTACATGAAAATGTGTAAGGGCAGACCTTCCATCATCTGACTTTGCAATTAGTCCATAATGAAACAAAGACTGGTCTCTCCTCTCATCTTGGAGGAATAACTCTATTGGGTATTCAGAGTATTTTTCTGCAAACATTTCAAACATTTTTGCGTTTTTGATTTTTTCAAAGTGGAGAGGGAATTTTTCTACAATGTTACAAATTTCGATTTGTTCTTTATTCTCGTGGATTTTGATTTCAGAGCCATCTACGAAAGGAAAAAATGAATCATAAAGGTCATTGATGAAGATGTTCAATCCAAGGGTTTGACTGGAAATTTCTTCTAGTTTTTCTTTCATGAGTTTCTTCTGAGCAGAAAATTTTTCGTGGTCATCATTTTTTTGATAAATAATTGCCTGCTGGTTTATCTCAGACAATATTTGCGAGTCTCTCTCAAGGGAACTAAGTGATGATTGTGAATCAGTAAACGGTATAGAGTTTATAGGATTATCTAAAATTGCAATACTTGAAGCAAAGATACACAAAATTGAAACTGTAGATATTCCTAGAATCGTGGGGAAATCCAATTTCATTCTACGAAAACCAAAGGAATGGAATTGATAAAGGATTCTAATAAAATGCAAAATAGATGGTGTAAGGTTTGTCTGAGGGGAACCTTCACCTATCTATTTACAAAGTTGTTTCTACAGATTCAGAATAAAAGGAATAGGTAGAAATCGTTCATCCATTATTCACCTGAATAGTAATCCTGCTCTACTCTTT
>JAICHE010000237.1 GCA_025922755.1 Nitrososphaeraceae archaeon | reverse complement strand
CCTATTACGATGTTTTAGGAATAGATGATAGTTAGGACTAACCAGTTTTCCCCACAAATATTTTTGGATTATTTGATTTTTTTTGTAATTCAGAATTGACTATGCGTGAAAACGATATAGTTTCTCCGGTTTTAGAAATCTCTTTGGCTTGAATCAAATGTAGTGCTTTTACTATGTCATCATCCAAAACTACCGTCACTCTTTTACTCACAATAATAATTTATGATGGTACGATTTAACGCTTTATTATTTTTAATTATTAGTAATAAAAAAACCAAAAATGGTTTTCGTTTCTAATAATTCGGTTAATAACATGAAATTAAATTTAATTAAAATAAATTTGGATGAATCCTATCCCCAAAAATGCATTTCTCTGACGTGCTCTTCAATATTTGAATTTTCTAAATGTTCTCCGCAGCTTTTACATTTGAAAATTTTTCTCATTCCACTACCACTTCTAAATAACCAATAACGTATTATCCAGATTCCAATTTTTAGGAAATAAGTTAATAAAATATGAACCAAATCAAACGTCCCACAAATCTAAGTTCTTTTTATAATTAGATATTATTTTTGGATTTTTTTTAATTGAAGAATCACAAATGAATCCTGCCTTTGTAATTTTCAAACCCATTAAATTTTGGCAGACAAAATCGATATCCCAACACGGGAAAAAATAATGAAATGAAATCATTTTGTGCTTGTTTTGTGGATTTTTCACAACTAAAAATCTGTAAGGCAGATCATAAATTGGGGCTTTACAAGTATGACAAAATGAAATTTCACTAGGTTGAAAAATTGGCCTTTTTTCAGTTACTAGTTTTTGGTTGATTAATTTGCTCATAGTTTTACCAGTGATAAAAATGACAAAAGGACTGCTCTACATAGTAGTTGAAAAATAAGCTCTACAGCTAATACAGTCAATTAATTAATCTACAAAACCTTGCATAACGCCATTATGACGTTTTAATATAAAATAAAAAAAGAAGTTTTAATCGAGTTTTCTTGTGCTAGTGCCCTTTGAAGTAGAAATACTCATTCCTTTTGGCAAGGTTGGTTTCGTTCTGTCCATCTCACTAAGGCGAATTTTCTTGGTGCCTTTAGCACTCATTATCATCAAGTCTCCAGCAAGTTTTAGCCGTTTGTCTTCTTGTTCATCAAAACCTTTATCATAAAAGGTCGATTCACCTAATGGCTCTTCGATAATTTTTGTGCCCTTTTGTACAGTTCGTCTCACTATGACGGTGTCACGGAAATCTAATCCCATAGTTAGTATTATGTTAAGAACTGATGATAATGTTTAGTAAGCTTTAATCATTACAAATAAGCTGATTTACTAAATTCTCAACTCCTATCTAAAAGAAGAATAATCATTTAGAAGGAAAATCCTGTATTGTCATTTGAGCAATTAACATGTCATTGCTGTGATTCTGAAATAATTTCTTATTTTAATGAAAATTATGGGGGATCAAGAGGAAAATGCCCTTCATGTCATAATGAATTTCCTTTAGAATAAGAATTCACAGTTATTAAACACAGTAAAATTTAGATAAATACCATCCAAAGAGAACAATATGCAATTTTCAACTGAAGAAATTAGCGCAGAATTGTTTGAAGTTGGAAGTGATCAGAGATTAAGCATTATCCTGTATCTAAATGAAAAAAATTGGTCAATTTCTGCTTTGGCCAAGGAATTGGGTGCAACAGTGACAGAGGTTCACAGGAATTTTGGAAGGTTGCAAAAAACGGGGTTTATCTCAAAAAACGTGGATGGGACCTACCGTCTTACAGTTAAAGGAGAAAACATTTGTATCCAAATACCATCAATTGAATTTGTTTTAAAAAACACAAAATATTTTGAAGGTCATAATTTTGGAGATTTACCCATTAAATTCAGGCAAAGAATTGGAAGCTTGTCTGAAAATAAAAATATCAAAGGTGTGGTAAGAGTGTTAGAAAAATGGAAGCAAATTCACAGCAACGCAAATGAATACATCTGTAATATTTTGGCAGAAGTTCCATATTCAAAAGAGATTATTGATGTTGTTGAAAAGAAGTTAAATGACAAAATTAAAATCAACTCAATTTTTGCTGAAAATGCAATTATTCCGGAAGAACGGAAATCAACTTTTAAAAACAAAAATTTTACAAAATTTGTAAAAGATGAATTGCTTTTACGAAAAATGATTGATAATGTTTCTGTAGTGGTCTTGTTTAATGAAAAGGAATCATGTGTTATATTTCCTAATCTTGATGGGGAACCTGATCTCAGCGAAATGTTTTACAGTGAGGATTCTCAATTCCATGAATGGTGTGTTGATTATTTTGAATATATGTGGAAGAAATCATCTAGTTTTCAAGAATCAAAATTAACTTCGGACTAACGGTATTTTTTTTAAATTAAAATATAACCGACATAGAACATCCAAAAATTATGGATTCTCAGCCTACTGAT
>JAICHE010000236.1 GCA_025922755.1 Nitrososphaeraceae archaeon | reverse complement strand
GAGTCTAAATGTAGGTATATTGGCCATTCAAGGAGACGTTCAAGAAAACCTTCTTGCAACCAAAAAAGCACTTGAAGAACTAAACCTAGATGGAACTGTAATTGATGTTAAAACTGCTCAAGATATAGAGAATCTAGATGGTCTGATAATTCCAGGCGGGGAAAGCACCACGATAGGACAACTATCTTTAGTAAATTCCTCACTTAAGGTAATGAAGGAAAAAATCGAAAAAGGAATGCCTGTCCTTGGGATTTGTGCAGGCATGATATTGCTCTCAAAAACCGCTGATGACCGTGTAATTGGAAAAACAAATCAACCTCTATTGGATTTGCTTGATGTTAAACTGGAGAGAAACTCCTTTGGGAGACAACGTGAATCATTTGAGGCAGATGTTTCAATGGACTCAATTAACATTCCAAAATTTAGAGGAGTATTCATTAGAGCACCATCCGTATCTGAGGCAGGTTCTGATGTGCAAGTATTATCAAAATTCAATGAAAAAATAATTGCGGTAAAAAAAGGAAACATAATTGGAACCTCCTTTCATCCAGAGCTAACTAGAGATGTTTCACTACACAAATATTTTGTAAACCTAGTCCGAGAATCAAAAAATTAAGTCTAATCTTCCAAGTTATGCATTGATTTGAGATCTTTTTGGTATGGTGCTAAATTTTCTGGAACAGGAAATGAAAATGAATCTTTGAGGGACAATCCTTTTGCTTTCTTTTCATTCCATACCTTTGAGTTAAACTCTGTGATCTCCTCAGTAACTTTACTTTGATACGCTACATCTTCTGCTTCAACCTGTAATTCCTTGTGAATACTTTGTGGGGAATACAATGTTCTCCACAAGTGGTCGGTGATAAACGGAGTGATAGGTGCAAGTAATTTCAAAATCGTTGATAATGTTTTATGCAGTGTATAGATAGCGCCATCTCTTTCTTCATCTGAAAAACCAATTCCATATGCTCTTGCTTTTACCATCTCTATGTAATGAGCAGCAAAAACATTCCATGTAAATTCCCTAATGGCTATTGCTGGAACAAAGAAATTGTATTCATTGTATCCTTTTTTGCATTCCTTTACAAGATTGTTGAGCTCTGACAATATCCACTCATCTGTGGGTGAGGGTTTCCCTGATTCAATTACTGGAAAACTAGACAAGAATCTGGATACATTCCATAGTTTGCTGAGAAATTTCTTTGTGGATTCTATTTTTTGTTCATTGCATCTAAAGTCATATCCGTGATTAATCTCACTGGCACTCCAAAACCTAAAGGTGTCAGCTCCCAATTTTTCAATTACAGGAAGAGGATCTATTGCATTTCCTTTACTTTTGCTCATTTTCATGCCCTTTTCATCAAGACCATATCCCATTACCCACGCCTCAGACCATGGTTTTGAGCCTGTGAGCTGCTCACATCTAAGAAGTGTATAGTAAAGCCAAGTTCTCACAATATCTTTGGCCTGGGGTCTGATTGTAGTGGGATATACTTTGTTGAAAAAGTCTTGATCCCTGTTGTATTTGGAGACAAAAAGAGGAGATACGCTAGAGTCCATCCAAGTATCAAACGTCCTCTCTTCTCCAACAAACTCTGTAGATTCACATTTTGTGCATTTTTCAATTGGACACTTGTCTGACCAAGGTTTGTAATATTTTCCTGGTTCTGGAATATGTGGTTCAGAACATTTTTTGCAATACCAAATTGGAATCTCGGTTCCGTAATATCTTCTCCTAGAAATTGGCCAATCAATGTTAATTGATTCTAGCCAATTCATTAGAATTTGTTTGTGCATTGATGGATAGAAGGTGATTTCTTGTCCTAATTTTTTTATTTTTTCAACTGAATCTTTTTGTTTTAGGTAATATTCTTCCATTGGAATAATTTCAATTGGGGTTTTGCTTCTCTCTGAAACTGGCGTTCTGTGTACAATGTCTTCTGTTTTTTCTACAAAGCCTTTGGTTTCTAGATCTTCTATTATCTTTGTTCTTGCTTGTTTTGGTTTTAGTCCGGCATATTCTCCTGCAGCTTCAGTCATTCTACCATCAAGTCCAATTGCTACTACTTCTTCTAATTCTAATTCTCTAAATAGTGCAACGTCATTTTGATCACCATAACTACAAACCATAACAGCTCCTGAACCAAACTCCATCTGTGCAGAATGATGTGTGCGAAGTTCAACTTCTGCATTTGTTATTGGAACAATTATTTTTTTACCGATATATTGAGAATATCTTTCATCTTCAGGGTTTACAATGATTGTTTTACATGCACACAAAAGCTCAGGTCGTGTACTTGCAATAATAATTTCTTTGTCAGTGTCTTTGATCTTAAACTTCATGTAAACTAGTTTTGTTGGTAAATCTTGGTAGATTATTTCGGCATCGGCAATTGTTGTACCTGAAACCCAATCGTAGTTATTTGGGCGATTTGCAAGATAGATTTGTCCTTTTTTCCACAAAT
>JAICHE010000235.1 GCA_025922755.1 Nitrososphaeraceae archaeon | reverse complement strand
TGGACCACATGGAGCAAATGTATCAAATCCCTTTCCTCTTGTGAATTGTTTATCTTTGAATTGGATGTCTCTGGCAGAAACATCATTGAAAATCATATAGCCAAAAATTGCCTCTTTTGCTTGTTCTTGGGATATATTTTTACAAGTCTTTCCAATTATCATTGCAAGCTCTACTTCATAATCCAATTGGGTTACAAATTCTGGGCACTCTATGTTTGAATTGGCACCGGTAAGGGCAGTTCTAGGCTTGAGAACAATAGCTGGATCTTCTGGAGCTTGTAGCCCTTGTTCTTCGGCATGATCCGTATAATTGAAAGCAAGGCAAATTATTTTGCTTGGGTTTGGAATAGGGGGAAGTAATCTAAAATTTGAAATGTCTTGAGCATATGGTAAGTCATTTATTTTATCTGCAATCTCATTGTACCATCCATCAAAAAGGAAATCTTTGATAGTATAGGGAATCGGAACTCCTGTCTGATATGTAATCTCATCTTTTGTTGCAACCTTGTTTCCCTTTACAAATCCATAGGTCTCACTGTTATCATATGATAATCTTGCAATCTTCATCTTCTTTTCACTCACTTGTGTGTAAATATTGCCTGGTTTTGTGAGTCTTTTCTACAATACCCAAATCTAACAAACTGAATTTCTTCTCCTTCTTTTAATTTTAGGTAATGTGGTTCTGTATAAACCTCTAATTCTTCAAGACTATTCTCATTGAACTGCTCATCAATAAACAACTGGTTTGGAACTAGAAGCTTTATTTCGTGAGCAGCTTTTTGTGGAACCCATTGGATTTTTTGAATGTTTGAAGTTTTACCATCTTCGATAAAATTCCCTTCCAATTCATCTCCAACTTTGTTGATTTCAACATTTCCTAATCCTAGCAATCTAACCTGAGTTCCTTCTGTAATGTTTTGAGCATCATCGCCGCAAATCAAAATATTTTCATCAATCTCGATTTTTCTCTTTCCCATATCGTTTACAGGATGATTAGGAATTTCAATAGAGGAAAATGGAAGGTTGCTTACTTTGAGTTTCTTTGGTTTGCTTACCATGAAAAGTCTGATGCTATCTGCATCTACAAATTTTCGATTAAAGGCCTCAAGCGCATCAAAAGGCGCCAGCGTATTGGCTTTTGTCAATCCTAATGATAAGATAAATTTCTTTATTGCTTCTGCTTTAATCCCTCTTCTTCTGAGGGCCTCAAGGGTTGGCAATCTAGGATCATCATACCATGAGACCTTCCCTTCTTCTATCAGCGGTTTTAGAATTCTTTTTGAAATCGGCATTCCTTTGAATTCCAGCCTAGAAAAAAAGTCTTGGTATGGTTTTCTCATGCCTAATTCATCTAAAATTGCATTTATCAGGTCTTTTCTTAATTCAAATTCTTTTGAGCGAAATGCATGTGTTATGCCGTCTTTGCTATCTTCAATGGCAACTGCAAGATCATAGCTTGGCCATACTCTGTATTTTTCTCCCAGAGTGTAATGCTTTTCGTCTATGATTCTAAACAATACAGGATCTCTCATTACAGCGTTATCTGCTTTCATATCTCCACGAAATCTTACAATTGCTTCTCCAGGTTTGTATTTTTCAAACATTTTTTCCCATCCTTGATTATTTTGTTTAATGTCTCTGAAACTGCATTTGCAAGCTTTTCTCTCCTTTCGATTTTGACTAATGGTCTCTCGCTTACAAGTACACACGTAGGCCTTTCCAGAATTTATCAATTCCATTCCCTTTTCATAAAAAAATTCCATGTCATCAGATGTACTTTTCACAACATCAAATTTTACACCCAGCCAATCTAACCCAACCTTGATGGCAGCATGATATTCCATTCTTTCGGCCTCTGGATTTGTATCATCCATCCTCAAAATGCATTTTCCACCATACATCTTTGCGTATTCAGAATTGATTATTGCAGCTTTAGCATGGCCAATATGTGGATAACCATTAGGTTCTGGTGGGAATCTTGTAACAACTTTTCCTTGTTCTGCTCCTTGTAGGGGAGGCAAACCTTCTCTTTCTTCTATTTTTTCTTTAGGTTTGAGTATGTCTGGAAAATTTTCTTCAATTTCTTTTTTTTGTTCATCAAATGATAGTTGATTTACAAAAGAAACTATTTCTGAAATATCGCCAATGATCTCTTTTACTTTACTACGAAATTCAGGTTTAGTTCCCAAAATTTTTGATAAGACAATTTTATCCTGAGTTTTGCCTTCATGTTCATATGCATTTTGTAACGCAACTTTTCTGATTTCATTTTTTATATCGTCATCCAAATTAGAAACTCCTGTGTAGTTGTTGAAAAGAACGGCTTTTTTATACTAATTGACAATTTTGTGCCTAAAATTACCCAAAATATGGTACCTTGGCTAAATTCCAAAACTTTCCATAAAATTTTTTGTTGGTTAGTAATTCTAATTATTAGGAAATTATATTCTCTTTTAATTCTTTATTCCAATTAAATTATTTTTTCTTTGCTA
>JAICHE010000234.1 GCA_025922755.1 Nitrososphaeraceae archaeon | reverse complement strand
GTAGTTTTCGGTTTTCACTTATGCTGAAATTTAATTGAAGGTTATTCTTTAAGAAATGAAATAGAAGGAATTCTGCTCCAAGGATAAATGCTATCATAATTCCAATCAAAAGATAATTGCTTTTTAGCTGCGCTAATGTATATGGTAACAAATCTTGATCTGAAATTATTGTGATCATTTTCCAATTCTTATTCCCTACTTCAATTTTTTCGAGAAATATGTGATTTTCATTTTCATGAAGATATACCTCATTTGAATTATCTTTTGCAATTTTAATTATCTCAAGGTTGCCATGGTCATAATTTGAGGAATTGAGATGAACAATTATGATATCCTTTTGGTCTATTAGAAAAATGGATGATTTTTCTTTTTTTATTTCGGAAAAAAATCCAGTTAAATATCCTAAATCTAAACTTCCGCCCCACATTCCAAGTAATTTCCCATCTTCAGAAAAAATAGGAGTAGAAATAACTACGATTGGGTTTTCTGATGCTGCCGAAATGAATACATCTGACAAATAAGTTGCTTTGGTGCGTTGCACGCCTTGAAACCACTCTCTGTCTGAAAAATTCATTTTAGAAAGACTTGATTGATGCTCAAATGGTTCTAAAAAGTACATTCTTCCATCATTCAAAGTTATTCCAAATGACTGAAAACCAAAATCAGAGATTAAAAATCGTGCCGCCTCTCTCTTTGATTTTTCCTCTGTTTTTGGAATCCCTCCTTGCTCTTCAACTATTTTGTCTATGCTTGATAGCTTTTTCCAGTCAGATAATGCTGGGTATGCTTCCACTGCTTCGAAAAGATAATCAAAATCCGATATTATTTTTTGTTTTTGAATCTTGATTAAATTTTGAGTTTCGCTGATCTCTTTTTGCTCAATATTTGCATAAGTTGTTTCCATCAGGTATACTGCCATACCCATAATGATAAAGGGAATTACTGCAATTCCGATTAAAAGTTGATAGGAGAATTTCAATTATGCTTTTTCTAAATTAACCCTTGGTTAAAAACTAAATTTCAAATTGTTTTCTGAACAATTCCAGTTGGTTTTCTCATTCCTATTTTTCAATGTAAAAATAACTTTCTTGAATGATTGCTTGCACATTCCTTAGAACAAAAACTTGACATTGCAGGTATAAATTCTTCCTTGCAATTTCGACATTTTGGCATGAAAAAAATCATTTTTAAGATGTTTATAAGGGTTTATGGAAATACGATTATCATACAAAATGCAGGTATGCTGTTAACACTATGACTACAATTAACTACAATTAAGCACTAATAGGACAAAAAATTTAATGAATCAAAATTTTAAGATGATCTTGAATGTCATTGATAAAATCAAGGTTTAACATACTAGTAAAAAATATAAAATTTTGATCTTAGGTTATGGCCTTTTGAATGTCGGAAACAAAAATTTATTCTACAAGCTGTTTTCTAATATGAGGTAATGCATTGTAATGGTTCGTGTAAAAAATACAAAGCTACAGATGATACTCGAGAGGGGGGACGTTATGAGCAAGGACAAAAACGATGTCATAGATGTGAAATTTACATTAAATGGGAAGGATTGTGGTGTCCGTGCTGTGGATATTTGTTGAGAACCAAACCTCGTGGGACAAAATTAAAACGAAGAATTTCTCTGATGAAAAAAGCTAGATTAGAAGTCTAGTCATAAGAATAATGAAAATACACTCTAAAAATTTGACAAATTTTCAAATAAAATCATCAAGTTTGTTCATTCATGAAATTGAGTTTATTTAATATCATTTTTGCAAATGGCCTCAAAGTTTTTTTACATTACTTAAGAATTTGAATAATTGGTTACAGATTTTGATGTCGTTCCTACAATTATAGGGATTTTATTTTTGGTCCTTCCTGCTTTGCTGTTTGGGAGACTTTGTTCGCACTTTCGAATCCCTGAAATAGTTGGTTTTGTTTTTGCAGGGATAATTTTAGGTCCAACAGCATTAGGTGGAATAATTCCAATTTTTGGCAAACCTATTGTAGAATTAAATGAGGTCATGATGGGGTTGTGGCAAATTTCTGGAATCCTTATCCTGTTTTCTGCTGGACTGCATTTTACTTTTCATGATCTAATTAAAGCCGGACCTAAGTCTGCCCTGATTGGAATTTCTGGTGTGGTTGTGCCACTAGTATTTGGATATTTCATTATGATTTGGTTAGGATTTGATTGGACAATTGCAGTAATTATTGGGACTACGCTTAGCGCAACAAGTATTGCAATTTCTGTTGTTATCTTAGAAGAAATAGGAAAAGAAAAATCAAGGGAAGGGAACATCCTTGTTAACGCAGCTGTTTTGGATGATGTTTTAGGTTTAGCTATACTTTCGGCAATAATTTCATTGGTTGCCTTAAAATCTGCTCCTTCCATAGAGTCCATTGCAATAACTACTGTAACCGAAATTGGATTCTGGTTTTTGATTTTACTTGGCTCTGTGTATTTTCTACCAAAAATTGTTCATGCCGTAGCTCAAATGTCTCCCACAACATTGGAAGC
>JAICHE010000233.1 GCA_025922755.1 Nitrososphaeraceae archaeon | reverse complement strand
GCACATACAAATTCTGCTGGGTTCAGCTACTGAATTGGGAATCAAAATAGATTCACAGGGATTTGCCTACTGGTTTTGGCATGAATTTAGATTCCATTAGGCATAAAAATAAAAAAAGTCTAATTGACTTTTGTGCTATGCATTCCCCACTTTAGGGTAAATTCTTCTGTGGTAAGTGGGATGAGAGATTTGCATTTCAGACATCTGCGAGTTTTATTGGTCTTAGAGTATCTCCAAAGATGAGCTTCACTTTTTTGATGGCAGTTCATACATTTCTACATTATAGATGAACTTAAGGGTATGTAAAAGGAAATTTTCAAAATAGCCTCCTTAAGTACAATGAACGTGTATGGAAAATACACAAATGGATTTTAAAAATTAGGAATTTTTGGAGATAAAAAAAATGGAGGAGATAAAGAATCGAGAAAATCTTAGAAAAGAGATGGTTGATGCACAAAAACAACAAAAAGTCCTATTAGAAAAAAGAGATTTGTTTTTGACTAGTAAACCTCCAAATCAAATTGATGCTCTTCAGACCACACACAAGATTGCAAAACTTCAGGATTTCATCAATTTTGCTGAAAATACCCTGAAAATGTCGGATTAGATTTCCTCCACAAAAACCCATTCAAAAGATTATACATCACGAATAATATTGTCTTGAGAATCAACGAAATTACCACAAGTTTCACAAAGCCAATTTGTTTGATTTTCTTCTTTAATCCATTTGGGAAACCTTCTATTGTTACACTTTTTGCAAAATAATGACATAGTTACCTGTATTTGTCCCTCTATTTGTACCGAGTCAATTAGATATTTTTTTACAAACTGTCTTCAATTGATTAATTTTGAAAAAATTAAAAGTTGAATAAATTATGGGGGATTTTTTGCTATGCCAACCTTAATAGCATTGGAACTCTATGAAATGCGTTGGGAAAACGTCAAGTAAAAAATGAAAGTGCATTAAAAGAGATTAGACTGCCTGAAGGAGATGAAGAAATGTTTGGCAGAGTAATCAAAATGATGGGAGGAGAAAACGTTATGGTAAAATGCAAAGATAGTATATCTAGACGAGGACGAATACGAGGGAAATTAAAACGAAGAGTTTGGATTAGAGATAATGATGTGGTAATTATCGCACCATGGGATTTTGGAAATGATGAGAGAGGAGATATTTTGTGGAGATACACATTACCTCAGGTTCAATGGCTAAAAGAAAACAAGTACATTCCGTTGGATTTTTAGAATAATTTTAATTTTTTATCATAACCATCAGATTCAAGATTACTTCCGGTTCAATTAAGAACCATAATTCTGTTTTGAGAGCAAAACTACCTTCCAGGTCTTTTAAATCCTGGTTTAATAATATAGTTACTTGATGAAGAATTTAGAAATTTTTTTCTAGTTTTTTCCTTATTTTTTGATTTAGTATCATCAATTTTTATTTTGAATGTTTTTTTTGTATCAGATTTTATCTTAGGTTTTGAGGAGTAAATTATGTTTGTGGGAGAGGTGTTTTTTTTCTTTTTATTTTTTGGTTTGTCAGGATCAACTGGTTTTCTTTGAGTGAATTTGATATTTTTAATGTCACTTGAAGAGGATCTTGCAATGTTGTAATCGCCTAATGAATTTCCCATGTCTTTCAATTCAGATTGAGGACTTAAGGGTATGGATGGAAATTAATACGTTTGAATACTATATGTAAACAAAAAATAATCCAATTGAAAAGTCTTTTATCTTTGTACACAAATTTTTCAATGATGAAAATACAGTCAAAAAATGTATTTCCGATACTCGCAGTTTTTGTGACTGCAGTAATTGTAGGCACTACACCTGCTTTTGCAGATCATGCAACTGCTAGTGTTAGTGTTCCGCAAGGAACATCAGTTCCAGGATGTGAGGCCACAAACGAATGTTACATACCATATCAAGTAACAGTAGATGTCGGAGGAGTTGTCACATGGTCAAACGATGACTCTGCCGCTCATACAGTTACTGCCGGAAGTGCAGCAGATGGACCATCTGGTGTATTTGACAGTAGTTTGTTTATGGCAGGAACCACCTTTGAACATGAATTTGAGGAAACAGGAGAATTTCCATACTTCTGCATGGTTCATCCTTGGATGGAAGGAATTGTAACTGTTCAGGCAGATGAAGGTCCTGAACCGGGCGATGGAACCATAATTGTAGGAGCTCCTCCCGAAGATAAAACAACTGTTACAGGGATTTCCCAAGATGGTAATTTGCGAGCAGAAATCACTGCCAGTAATCCTGTAGCAGATGAGGTGATGTCTCTTGATATAAAATTCAGAGATGCAACCGGTTCTGTGAAAAAACATGCAAACTATGACATCGTAGTTTCTCAAAACGGGAGGGATGTTCTATCCGTTATGGGAGCACATGAACATGAAGGGACAGGAATGCACTCTACGGCCCCACTGAGTTCTGGAGATAAAGTAGACATCAAAGTAACTGTACTTGGGTTTGGATTACCAAATGACCAAACAAATTGGACAGGACCTAAAGGAGAG
>JAICHE010000232.1 GCA_025922755.1 Nitrososphaeraceae archaeon | reverse complement strand
GAATCAACAGACATGCTAAAAAATTTCTTGCCGATATTTTCTGCAAATCTCATTGATGGTCTGACCGCAAATAGAGATAAACTCAGAGCAGATATTGAGAACAGTCCTGTGATTGTTACACTTCTTACACCAAAGATTGGCTATCTCAAATCTGCAGAATTATTCAAAGAGTCACTTAAGACAGGTAAAACAATAAGAGAACTAGTTGTATCACAAAAACTGATGAGCAACAAAGAAATTGATTCTTTGTTTGGGTAAACTATGGCAAAGATCTTTGTAGAGGCATACGGATGTTCTGCTAGTTTTTCAGACTCTGAAATGATTTCAGGACTCATTTTAAACGGAGGTCACACTTTGGTTGAAAGCCCATCTGAATCAGACTTGAATGTGATAGTAACTTGCTCAGTAAAAGATGCCACTGCAAACAAAATGATTCATAGGATAAAATCACTAACCAAAAAACCTCTTGTGGTAGCTGGATGTTTGCCAAAGGCAGAAAAATCCACAGTGGAAAAATTCTCAGAAAATGCTAGCATGCTAGGTCCAAATTCTCTTGGAAAAACATTGCAAGTAATAGACACTACTCTAAAGGGTGGAAAGCAGATTGCCTTGGAGGACTCTGATTTATCCAAAGTCGGACTTCCAAAGGTTCGACTGAATCCTGTTGTAGGAATAGTGGAGATTGCCAGTGGATGCATGAGTGAGTGTACCTTTTGTCAGACAAAATTATCCAAAGGAGATTTGCAAAGTTACAGAATAGGAGATATTGTAAGACAGGTGGAAACTGAAATCCAGGAAGGGTGTAAGGAAGTGTGGCTGACTTCAACGGATAATGGATGTTATGGATTTGATATCGGTACTGATCTGCCATCTCTAATTGATACAGTTGCAGAAATTCCCTATGACTTTAAGGTTAGAGTTGGAATGATGAACCCAATGTATATGGCAAGAATTAAAGACAATTTGATTGAATCATTTGAGAATAACAAAGTCTACAAGTTCCTCCATATTCCTGTTCAGAGCGGAAGCAATCAAGTTCTTAACGATATGAAAAGAGGTCATACTGCAGACACCTTCAGAGAAATTGTATCAAAGGCAAGAAGCAAGTTCCCAGATTTTACAATTTCAACTGATGTCATAGTGGGATTTCCTTCAGAGACAGAAAGAGACTTTGAGATGACAGTTGATTTGATAAAAGAAACAAGGCCAGACGTGGTCAACCTCTCAAAGTATAGTGCAAGACCAGGAACGGAGGCTGCCGAGTGGGAGCAGATTGATGTAGCAAAGGTAAAAAGAAGAAGCAAAATTATTTTTGATTTGATAAACCAGATTTCCTTTGAGAATAATCAAAAGTGGATAGGATGGAAAGGACAGGTCTTATTTGATGAAAAGACAGAAGAAGGCATCAAAGGAAGGAACATCGCATACAAATCAATTTTTGTCAGCGATCCAGTAAAGATGGGTCAGGTTTGCGATGTAGAAATTACCGATGCCACAAAGCATAGCCTAATTGGAAAGATCGCTTGTTAAATTTTTTAGATCTGAGATTTGATTAAAAAAACGTAAGAAGGTTTTTTATCCAAATGATAGAATAACTCATAGAATGAGTTTTCAAGTTAAAGAACCGATCTTAATTGTAGGACTAGGTGGTGCAGGCTCAAGATTGGCCGAACAAGCCAAAGATGCAATTAATGCAGATTGCTTAGTCGTAAGCAACAATCAAAACGACTTTAAAGAAAACTCACAATCAATAGAAATCTCTACAGAATCCGTGGTAAACCCATCAGTTCAACTTATTCGAGGCTCAGCTTATAAAAAATCAGAAGAGATTAGATCAACAATTTCCAATTATTCTACAATTATCTTAATGGCAAATATGGCTGGAAAATCAGGCTCTGCCATATCACCTGTTGTATCTGAAATATGCAAAGAAACAGGCGCAGGTTTGATTTCATTTGCAATTATGCCCTTCAAATATGAAAAAGAAAGAATATTCAATTCAGGAATCGCCCTAAAGAGAATCAGAGCAGATTCAGATTGCACGGTAGTTCTTGACAATGATTCATTACTTGAGAGCAACCCAGACCTTAGTCCTAAGGAATGCTATACCATTGCAAATTCAGCAATATTACACGTTGTAAAATCATTAAATTCCTCAGAAATTTCAAACGAAACCAATATCCTTACTGCCAGCAAAGGAGGGCGAGAGATAGAGGAGTCACTCAGAGATTCTCTTAAAATGCTATATGACAATGCATCTCCAAATACTGTGAAAAAATCAATTTTGTATGTATCTGGAGGAGAAAACATTCCAGTTGGAATCATAAACTCTATCTCAAATCTTACAAGCAGCGTATTGAGGGATAGCAATTCTCAGGTAGATTTGACTTCATCTTCAGAGGAATCCAATATTGTAATGCTTTCATCAATCCAAGGCATGACCAAGTTTGATAATTATGACCCATTAGGAGTAATCCCACAAGAAGATACACTTGATTGGTCAACTCCAGATTGTAGCATTGATTGCAAACTTGACTTGT
>JAICHE010000231.1 GCA_025922755.1 Nitrososphaeraceae archaeon | reverse complement strand
TAGTTGAACAAAGTTTTTGGGTTAGGATTGACTCTTTTTGTACTAACAAGTGTTTTTTATCCCAGTCAAACTGGATATGCAAATCCGTTTTTTTCAAATGGGTACTTTACGGAGAATGGAATAGAATGGTGTGAGGAAAACCTTCCACTTTACGAGATATTACAGGAAAAATTCTTTGAACACCACAAACATTCTCTTGAATCCAGAGTATGTGCAAGTCTTTATCAGGACTATTATTGGACCTATGATGGTCCTGACAGAGTAGAAAAACTGATTGAACGAAGCAAACACTATTCTCAATTAGAAATTTCAGAAAGTTATGAAGAATCACAAACTGGAATTATTGATACCACGCCCGCCAAAAACAAGGACCAAACATTGCTCCAAGGAATGACTGAGGACGGTGAAATGAATATTCAGATAATATCCAGTTCTCCAACAATAAACGAATCAATGGAAATTAATTTAGCTTTTTTAGATAGAGACAATAGATTACTAACAAAAGTAAATTATGGGGTAGAAATTACACAGCAAGAACAACCCATTCTGGTGAACAATAACCTTTATTCTGAAAAAGGATTATCCACAATGAATACCAGACCCCTAAATTCTGATGAGCCAGTAACAATCGCAATATCAATTAACGGGATAGGAATTCCTGACGATGAAAAAAGTTGGACAGAGCCAAAAGGGGAAGTAATTATTTTCACAGTAGTCCCAGAATTCGGAGAAATTGTAATAATTGTTCTATCAATTACTATTGCAGGAGTTCTGTTCATGAATTTCAAATCTAGATCATTGTTAATCAAACAAAATTCATTGTAGTTAATATCAAAATACAACATTAACGGAATTTGTAAAATATCATTCCACAACAAACCCTTCACATCCAGAATTGCAAGGTTTGTTCATAACTCCTTCACATATTCCCTTTTCATCATGCATGATTCGATGATGACCGCAGATTTTACACTTTTCTCTAAAGTAAGTAATGAGCTCTTTGGTTCCTAGTCCAGATTGATGAATTTTACTTTCCGTGTTACCATTCATTTAAAAAATTTGAATTTATGAAGAACTTAAGCTTATTGGAGATTAAGACAAAAAACATCCAGAAGAAAATAAAAATTAGTTTCTTCAGGATTCTAGTTCATCTATCGTTCCTCCTTGACCATATAAGACATGCATTGTATAGCTATTCGTTATAGACTGTTTATTACGGAGATTTGATACAATTTTGTCTATTCCATCTGGATCATCACTACAAATTTTAAGAAAAATATCATACTTCCCCCAGATTCCATTGACTTCAGTAATTTCAGGAATTTTTTTTAATTCAGATATCAAATTGATTTCAGAGCCAGTTTCACAATTTAATAAAACATATGCCTGCATAACATTATTTTCCGTTTTTGATAAATAAGGATTCTATATCAAAATCTGCTTTATACACACATGTCAGAAGAGGGTTTTAAGCATTATCAGAAATATAGCTAGCTGCTTTGAATTTCTTAAGGGTAAAAAGAATTCCTTCTAAATTTTTTATTTTACTTTTTTCAATATCGATTGTTTTTTCTAGAAAATTCTCGATTGTGATGGGACCGAATTTCATGGGCTTTTCATTTATTGTCTCAACACATCCTTTTTGCCGTAGAGTTTTTAGAAGATGATACATTTCTGTTCTAGGAATGTCCAATGACGTGGATAGTTGAGATGCAGTTCTCGGACCATCTTTACTAAGTGAAAGATAAACCTTTGATTGGTTTGGGGAAAGACCGAATTTTGAGAGTAGTGTAAAAGAATTCTCCAATATTCTAAAACCATTCACAATAGGTTCTTCATCTAAGTAGATTTGATCTTTAGTCTTCATCTAGAATTACCCAAGATAATCCTCGTACTTCTTCCCATGATTCCTTATTGAAATTTGACATGCCGTATTTTGAATAAATTTGCATAAAAGACTCACGAAGAAATTATCAGTACAAATCATCACTGTCAAAGAAATGAGAACAAATAGAATAATGCGGAAGAATAAAAGGCGCCGGGAGGGAGATTTGAACTCCCGTTCCCTTGCGAGAACGCGCTTTATGGTTAATTATTTCCAGGCGCGCGCCCTACCAGGCTAGGCGACCCCGGCATTTGTCATTAGACAAAAGTATTCGGCAAAAATTGATTATATATTATGTTACATGAGTTTTGAAAACTTATTTCCAAATTGTGATGGTGGTAGATTTTTCGATTTTGTTTGAATCAGGATCGAATCCTTTAAAATGAATTTTGTATAATCCTTCAAGAATTTGGTCGCCATCATTTTTTATCTGATCCCAAACAAACTCAACTTCTTCTTTTGGATTTAACAAATATGTAATTGAAGCAGAATCTTCTAATTTTTCTGGGGAATACATTAGTATTCCAGATAATCCAGTTACCCTTAAACCGTAAGAAGAATCTGAGAAAGATAACGGAATAGTTCCAGAATTAATCAAGCGTATTTTTATTTGCTCGCCCTTTTTAAAATCAAATTTTTCTGTAACTATGGAGAG
>JAICHE010000230.1 GCA_025922755.1 Nitrososphaeraceae archaeon | reverse complement strand
GTTCGGCTACCTCACTTTCAGATATTGCCGTTTTTTCTGAGAGATATTGAGAACTTTTTTCCCCGTCCTCCAATTCTGCTATTAGTGAAGAAGTGATGGGATCAAACATACAATCAACTATTTTTTCTCGATCATAGGAATCAGCCATACCAATACCCTCTTTCTTGTAGATTAATAATTTTCTATAATTGAGAAATGTCTTTGTCTTGGATCTAAAATTTTACTAATAACATATTAAGAAAAATACCCTATGTCCAACATGCAAAAATTGTGTATAAAAGATCCTTCAGGTAAGGGAGATCATTGTTTTTGTATAGATGTAGATACTCAAAGTGGTATTAAGAAATGCTGTAAATGCCATCAATGGAATATTCAAGGCACGAATTGGACAGAAGATTCTGACTTCAAATAGCTTGAAATTTCAAAGATTAATCTATAATTTTTGCAATCTATTCAAAATGACGCCTAGCATGGTTTTTATCGGGGGAATTTAGCATTTTTGAATACTTGAGTAGTCAGGAATATAATCACATTGTAAGGATAGTAGGAAACGATATTCCAGGAGAGCGAAAGCTCATAATCGGATTAACTCAGATTAAGGGAATTGGATATAATTTTGCCACAGCCATTTTAGATAATTTAAAAATCAATCCTAACTCAAGTGTAGGATACCTTACTGATTCTGAAGTTCAATCTATTGAAAAATTAATCACAGATCCAAGTTCTGCAAATTTTCCATCTTGGTTCTTAAACAGAAGAAAAGATGTTGAGACGGGAAAAGACATGCATCTATTAACATCGGATATTGATTTTACATTAAGAAACGATATTGAAAGAGAGAGAATCACAAGTAGTTGGAGAGGATATCGCCATCTTTATGGACTTAAAGTAAGAGGACAGAGAACAAGATGTACAGGTAGAAAAGGAGGAGCAGTTGGTGTCGCAAAGGGAGGAAAAGCAGCTCCTGCTAAAACCGCAGCACCAAAAGCCGTTGCTGCCCCAACTGGTGAAGCAGTAGCAACACCTGCACCAGAAAAGAAAGAAGCGCCAGCGGAGAAAAAAGAATAGGTGAAATAAATGGGAGATCCTAAATACCCACGAAGAGTTTGGAGAAAGCCAAAAAGACCTCTTAATTATGATTTGAAGATGGAGGAGTTGAAAACTCTTGGTACATTTGGTTTAAGAACTAAAAGAGAACTGTGGAAAGCACACACAAAATTATCTAGTGTAAGAAAACAGGCAAGATCACTGCTCGCTTTGCAGCAAGATGTTAGACAAGAAAAAGAGCCAATACTCATGAAATCATTAGCAAAGATTGGATTAGTAAGTAATGATGCAACATTGGATGATGTTTTGAATCTTCAAGTTAATGATTTGTTAACAAGAAGATTGCAGACACTTGTTTTCAAAAAGTTTGGATTCAAAACCCCATACCAGGCAAGACAGGCAGTAGTTCACGGTCATATTATGATAGGAGATAGAATAGTTAACATCCCATCATACACAGTAACCACAACAGAGGAAGACAGCATTAGATTTACTCCAGAATCAAAATTCCCAGAAATACTAGAGAAAAGTAAAGAGAAACCTGTAGAAGCACCAGTCGAGGTGGAAGAGTCTACCGAACAAAAAGAAGAAGTAAAAACAGAAGTGGCACCTGCTCAAACTGCTGAACCAGAAGCTGAAAAACCAACAACAGAGTAGTTTTGCAACAAGCTAATTAGTAAATAACCCATCATTATCAGGTAGAGTATCATGTGTTCAATTATTGGTTATTCCGGGGAGGACATAGCTGCCCCAATAATCGTTAAGGGATTAAGAAGAATGGAGTATCGAGGCTATGATAGTGTGGGGGTAGCTACAGAATCAGATAATCAAATTGAATTAAAAAAAGGGGTAGGAAAAGTAGAAGAAGTAAATTCCAAAGTAAATCTGGATAAATTACCAGGAAAAATTGGCATAGGCCATACCAGATGGGCGACCCATGGAAAGGTAACAGATGTTAATGCACATCCACATCCAAGCTCATCGGGAAAAATAGCGATTGTACACAATGGAATAATAGAGAACTTTGCAGAATTAAAGGAAAGTTTGAAAAATGACGGATATAGGTTTCAAAGTGATACAGATAGTGAAGTTATTGCCAATCTTTTACAGAAAAATTTTGAATCGACAAAAAATGTAAAAGATTCAATGCTAAAAACAATAGCAGAGTTAAAGGGACATTATTCTTTTATTGCAATGTTTGAAAACGGTCAGTTAGCTGCAGCAAGATTTCACGAGCCCTTAATCGTAGGAGTAGGTAAAAAAAATTATTTTCTTTCTAGTGATGTTTTAGGATTCATTGAACAAACTGATGAGGCAATTTACCTGGACAATGGTAATTTTGTTTTAATAGATAAAGACCAATTTCAAATCCTTGATTTTCAAGGAAACAAAATAAAACCACAAATAACAAAAGTATCAAAAGAATTTGCTGACGTTTACAAAGGAGATTATGCTCACTTTACCTTAAAGGAAATATCAGAACAACCAGAAACTATTTTCAAAGCAGG
>JAICHE010000229.1 GCA_025922755.1 Nitrososphaeraceae archaeon | reverse complement strand
AGTGCCAGGGGCGGGTTTTAAAGTGATCGTTCATATCCCTTATGCAAAAATATTGGAATTTCCATAGTAAAAATTGCTCAGATGTCTACAGGTCTGTATGGACTCGCTACAAAATTCTAGTTTTCATTTTTGTCTACTCAGGTAGTTCCATCCACGGCTGCGGAAGACCAACTAACTTTTCTTTCTGACATGTGTAATACCCAATTTCCTTTTTTGATTCATCCTGAATGTTTGATGCAACGACTCTGTATTCTCCTGGAATTGTGCAAATTTGATATGGTTCAAAAATTCCAGGCATTGACCATCTTGTCATAATCAGATATCCGTCAGAATCAGAATCTATAGAGAAACATACATCATCTGGTTTTTGCCATTCACCAATTTTTTCTATTTTGTCATAGTTATCATATGGTCTAAGATATACCTCGACTTTGGGATATGTACATTTTTGCGGTTGGTATCCCCACTCTGCAAAAATAAAACTTATCAAATCATCTTTTTCATAATTTTGTTTGTTTGGGAACAGTATGAACTGCTCTAGAAAATATCCAGATTCAAACTCGGCTCTGTATTCATTAATTGCATCAATCTGATGTTGGTGACCTCTATAATCAGTCATTATGATTTCTTGGGTACGGAGTTTTGCCTGTTGTTGTTTTTGTTTTTGCAGTATTTCAGACTCGGACATTGGTTCAGGCTCTGGTTCAGGGTAAACAGTTCTATCAATTGAAATTCCGCCAAAAGTATTCAAAACAAGAAACTCTTCTTTTAAAATTTTCCCACCAATATCTATTTGGAACAAATACCTTCCAACATCATTTATGAGAATTGGGTTGACTTCATTGGATATTTTATATACAAAATTTTGTTGTTTTAGAGGAGATGCAACTACACATGATGTATGGTGTTCTTTTTCCCATATGGTAGAGTTATTTGCAGTATCAAGAATCCTTGCATTCCATCCATCACACATGTAATAACCAGTCTTTTCAACTGAAACTATCAGGGGATCATTTGGATGAATTGGATCATCCAGTAGTAGATTGAAGGTAGGCCTCATACATCTTCCATCTACTTGCTCATGTGGTGGAATACATTCGATAAAGACAGTTGTTGATGAATCATAAATTGCATATGATAAAACAGACAGGGCAATAGCTACAGAAATTCCAACTATTATCAAAAGTCTAGTTTTCATCTTATCTTACTACAGAGTAGACCAGCATAAAGTGTTCTACTCTTTTAGGATTGAATCTACCAAAGACCGACTACTCTTGTCAATAAAATAATTTCAAACTAATATGAAAATATGAAGGTATGCCAGGGGCGGGTTTTAAAGTGATCGTTCATATCCCTTTTGCAAAAATATTGGAATTTCTAGTAAAAATTGCTCAGATGTCTCCAGGTCTGTATGGATTCGTCATTCTTTTTTTTACTAGTTAATCAGTTTTCATAATCAAATCTAGGCAAGTCAAAGAATTTTTGACATCCATTTGGTCGCTCTAAATCCATGAAAATTCCAGTTATGTTTAGTGGTTCTGGATGAAATGTTGCTGATGCGAAAAATTTGGTACCGTTAGGAAAGACCAGTGTGGAGCATAATCTAGTTGGATTTCCCCAGCCCTCATCAGTTTGAATCATATTAAATGGAACAACTTCGTATTCAATCCCCTTGTTTTCCAGATCTGCAGCTATTTTTGCAGTAACCGTATTTTTTGGGCTTACTATTTGATGATTTACGATTTTACTTGCAACATCATAAGAACCTTCAATTTGAATCTGTGAAGGATTTTTAATTTTTTCAGTTCCAGTACCAAGATAAATCCACTGGCTGGGATTTGACAAACAATCTAATTCATGAATTGTTTTTTTAACCTCTAATATTTTATCTAGTTCCATTACGTAAGATGATGCTTTATTAAACTGAGTTTTTTGCAATGTCATTATCTTGTCTTTCATTACCATATAGGAATCTGCGCATTTTTGCTCATATTGTAGAGTATTGTCAAACGTTAAGATGACTCCAATAGTAATAATTGCAATTGTTACCACAGAAATTCCAATTATCAAAAGCCTAGTTTTCAACCACTCATGCTGTATTTGAAATCCTCATAAGTTCTTCTAATCTTTGGTAGTGAGTCTACCAAGACTCGCAATTATTTTTGATAAAATACACCTAAGGAGAAAATTTAACTCTCTTTGGGAACATAGTTCTCACATGAACATTTAGTGCATAATATTTTTGATTGCAATTTTCCACTTGGCATTGATGTCCCAGGCAAAAAATCTCCAGTACCCGTGCGACCCAACGCTAGATGATGATTCTCTTTTGAATGCAGACAATTTTTACAATCGTCGTTCATTTCTCCACCTCTAGCAAAACATCTTCAAAAATATTTTAACTTAACTAGAAATCAAAGTGATGTACATCTTAAAAATCCTATACAAGATTATGAAAAAGCAGGTCTGTTACGATCCGCCACATTTTATGACAAAATCAGAATTAACAGAATCACTCTTTTTTGTCAATTCCAGAATATATCAAAAAAAATCCTCCTCCAATTAACAGGGTTCCTAATGCAACAAATAATTTAACAATAGAGTTT
>JAICHE010000228.1 GCA_025922755.1 Nitrososphaeraceae archaeon | reverse complement strand
CCAGGGCATGGCAAAAATTGAAGTAAATAAAAATGAAATTCCTTTGGTAACTTCTCCTGAAATCCTAGATGAGATTACAAGCAAATTGAAATTAATTGGATTCTCTGAAGTCTTAATAGATTCAGAAGGATACAGACCTGGAAAAATTAATGTGATTGCTGATTGATTTATCTTGATAATGCAGCATCCACACAAATTTCGGGGGATGTACTGGATTCAATGCTACCTTATCTTAGGGAGCAATTTGGAAATCCCTCCTCCATTCATAGATATGGAAGACTTGCTCAAAAGGCAATCTCCAAAGCAAGAAAACAAGTTGCTGAACTAATCAATGCCGATCCTTCAGAAATTTTATTTACTTCAGGTGGAACTGAGTCAAATAACACTTCTCTGTACGGGATTGTAAAAAAAAATCCAGGATCAAGAATAATTACCTCTTTAATTGAACATGATGCTATTTTGGAGCCTTGCAAAAATTTAGAAAAAGAAGGATTTGATGTTGTTTATCTCCCTGTGAATAATTTGGGTATGGTAGACCCTCCCTCTTTAGAGAAAGCCCTCAATGAGAACACTTCACTTGTTTCCATTATGTTTGGAAATAACGAAGTAGGTACAATAGAGCCAATTTCTGAATTAGCAAAAATTTGCAAAGAAAAACAGATCCCTTTTCATACGGACGCTGTCCAGGCAATAGGTAAAATCTCCATAGATGTTAAAGAGTTAGGACTTGATTTACTATCCATGTCCTCTCATAAAATCAATGGTCCTAAAGGCATCGGAGCTTTGTATGTAAAAAAAGGAATTTCAATAGATCCAATTATTTTTGGAGGGGGTCAGGAGAAAGGCTTACGCTCTGGAACAGAAAATGTGGCAAATATAGTAGGTTTTGGAAAAGCATGTGAACTTGCAAGAAAAAACCTTGTAACTAATATTTCTAAAATGAAAGAATTACGAGATTATCTTTCAAAAAAAATACTAAAAGAAATTCCATGCGTTACTTTAAACGGTCATCCTGAAAAAAGACTCCCAAATAACGTCCACCTAACTTTTCTTGGTGTAAATGGCGAGGATCTTTTAATTAAATTGGATGAAAACGGTATAGCGGCATCCACAGGATCAGCGTGCTCTGTCCAAATTCAAAAAGCCTCCCATGTGTTACAGGCCATGGGTTTTTCCCATGAACAAATTACAGGTTCATTACGATTAACGGTTGGAATCTCAAATACTATGGAAGAGATGGATGAGACTGTGAAAATATTGAAACATGTCGTTGAAGAGCTTCGTGCTGTATCACCGTTTAAGGAAAAATACTCTTTCTAAATTAATGCCTATATTTTACACGCAAATTTGCTTTTTGTAATTCCAATTATGGTGATCATACTTAGAAATAAGACTATCGTGGCAAATACTCCAAACTCTGGTACAATAAACGTCCCTATAACTTCAATGATGGTGGTTCCCTCTTCAAAATTTATGGTAATTAATCTTGATTTATCATTTGTTTCAGTTTCTTTGTATGGAAATTGAACATTATCAAGCAAAACTATGAAAATTTCATCTTCACCATTTGGTTTGTATGCATCAATTGATTCTCGTGGGAGTTTGATGGATATGGTTCCTTCATCCGGGGCTTCTATATCTATTTCAAGAGTATAGTCGTCTGGAATGAGAGTCATATCTTTTACGGTGCCTCCTCTTATGGTGTATTCGACATCAAAGGTTCCTCCATTTGGAATTTGTACTTCGTAACTATCATTGATTTCTAGAAATTCTTTTTTCGGAGTAAATTCAAGTGATGTTTCTGCAAGGTTCCCTTCTCCATGAGAAGCTCTTATCAGATACTCTCCTTCGTTTTTCCACGAGGGTCTTTCAGCTATTATTGTATGAGAATAACTCCCATCTTGTGCTGGGAAAAATTGTGCAACATCTATCATGTTTCCTTCAAACCACACTTGGAGAATAATTGGGGTCTCTGTAATTACTGTGGCTACTTGACCTGAAATTACAATGGTGTCTCCTTCATCATAATGACTATCATCTGTTTTTACAGTAAGAAATGGTATGTCGTTTTGTGCAAACACTGGCAATGTAAATGACATGAATAAAATTAAAACAAGGAAAACTCTTGCACTCACAAAAAATATGGCTGATTGTTTCTATATCTCCTTTACTATCTAAAATTAAAAAATGAAAAAAAGTTGTAGGTCTAGTATCTTGGCATAATGCTAAGTCTTGACTTTGCAGAAACTGCAATTATTGAAATAATTGCTACTGCTAGAATCAAAGATGCAATTGCACCAAACTCTGGGACAACAAATGTTCCGATAATCTCGATCTTTTCAGTACCTGCAAAGAACATTACAGAAATTTTGTTTCCATCCCACTCAACATCATCCCATTCTTGTCCATCGACTAGTACCATAAAGGCGCCATCAAGGACTTTTTTGGATGGGGTTAAGGTGAGTGTTCCATCTTCACTTGCATTTATCATTACGATAAGAGAATTATCGTCAGTGTTAACAGATGTTCCGGTTACCACTCCACCTGTAATACTATATGGTACACAATTACCAACAAATGATAACTCGGATTTACCACATGTACTTGGTTGTGT
>JAICHE010000227.1 GCA_025922755.1 Nitrososphaeraceae archaeon | reverse complement strand
TACACGACTCCTGCACGTATAAAATCTCCTGCGTCTGTGAATGCAAAAATGTAATCCAAAGTTTTGAAATCTGAGTTGGTTTTAGTTATGTCCATAGAAAAAACTGCCTTGATGGAATTCTCTTCAGGCTCTGAATTTGCCTCTACTGCTTTTTGCCAGAACCAATATTTCTCCATCTGGGAATTAGATTGAGCTTGTGCGAATTCACTTGATCCAATCATAAAAAAGAACAAAACTGGAATCAGGAGAAATACCTGAGTTTTATTATTCACTTAATATCACACAATTTCACCAAAGTTAACTTTTTCCGATAAACTCTATGGCTTATAACGTACAAAAAGATAATCATTTTGTCGTTTACAATGATTGATCAGTTATGGCTTGTACCATTAGGATTTGCAGCAGGAGTGCTAGGTTCCATGATTGGACTGGGTGGAGGCATTATTGTAGTTCCAATTTTGACCTTTTTTGGATTCTCTCCAACGCTTGCTGCAAGTAATAGCCTCTTCGCAGCATTTAGTAATGCAGTTGCATCAACAATATCGTACTCTAGACAAAAGAGAATTGAATATTCTCTAGGTGTAAAGCTTGGATTGCTAACAATTCCTGGAACTGTTTTGGGAGCATATGTCTCAAGTGGTGTGGCGCCTGAGATTTTTAAGATATTATTTGGATTTGTCTTAATTGCATCAGCAATCTATATCTTTGTAAGAAAAAAAATTGAAAACACTCAAGTTAATTTCTCAAAACAAATGATGGTATTTGCAGTAGGTGCCAGCTTTTTTGCCGGAATAATTTCTGCATTTTTTGGAATTGGTGGTGGCATTATCTTTGTTCCATTAATGGTAGCTGGAATGGGTATGGCAATGAAAAAGGCAGCTCCTACATCTCAACTAATTCTGTTGTTTGCATCATTTTCCGGAGTTGTGGTACACACAATTCTTGGTCATTCTGACTTTTTGCAAGCAGGATTGCTTTCTGCTGGTTCATTTGCAGGTGGATTGGTTGGAGCAAGACTTTCAGTTGACATTAAGGAAAGGTTTTTGCAAATTATTGTTTCAGTTGTAATCATTGCAGCTGCAATCAAGATGTTCTTTGATTCTCTGGCAGATAACCTGTATTTGATAAATAACTAAACCTAGGCTCAAAAAAATTACCTTGCTTTTATAGTAATTTTGCAATAATGTCTTGTCTTCTAGGTTTCAACTTACTAGGGGCTGGAGAGACATGTCGGCTCTCCGGTTTTAATTTTATCTTGGTGGTTCTTTTTTGATCCTGTACAGATTTTTGCGGGAAACCAAAACAGTTTCTCCTTCTTGATTTATTCCCTCAAAATCAACTGCAATTTTTCCATAATCATCATCAATGTCTTCTTTTCCAGAAATTGTATATTGTAATTTTAGTACTTCATCTGTATGAAGTGGCTTGAGAAATCTCGTGCTTCTGTTTTCCCACTCTGGATCGCCATCTGTTCCAATAAATATGACGTGGTTTCCATAAATTTGATTTAATCTAGTAAACTCTCCTTCCATTCTCGAAAGAGCTGCACGTCCTGATACTATTTGTTGTTTCTTGCTTCCATAATCTTCCAAGAATGCATTTTTTACTCTGGAGAATCTAAAGTATTCGTCTAGCTCATCTTCAGAAATACTACAAGTGGAGAAAAATTTGTCTCCTACTCTGAATTCTTTGAATTTTTTCATTCCTATCTTGCTTCATCAACACAAAATGTAACTTCAGATGATGAAGCTGCATTGTCCGATACTAGGAAATTCAAGGCCTGTGCAATGTTTTCATTGTTTGGTTCTGCACCTGCAACAGAGCCTGGAAATACTGAAAACATTCTAATTTTGGATTTTAACACATCGCTAAGCTCTTGGTTTACTGTTGTGGTAAATGGTCTTAATGCTCCACGGAAAACCTCTACCTGAGCTCTTTGAGTTCCTGAAACTTTTCTTCCTGATGGCAAATCTGGTCCAATAATCATCATTGCACCTTGAGCATCTTTGTATAGTCTTGGGTCTTTTGCACCACCTGGAACAAATTGCTCGAAGGCTCTTTGTGCAACAGTAGCTGGAGTTGTAATGAATTTTTCAATCAATTCTTCCCATCCTGCTCTTGTTAGTTCTGTTAGTTTTGTAATTTCTGGTAGTTTTCCGGTAACGTGAACTACTGCAAGAATTTTGCCCAAGTTGGTGTTTGCAGTGTTTAGCCACTTTGCAACCTCTTCGGGATTTTTGATATTGACTACATGAGAGTGGAATTTACTGCTAATCTCATCTTGAATCTCTTTAGGCGTGGATTCAGAGATAAAACAGGCGACTTTGCCACCATTTTTCTCCACATGTGATGCCAAATATTGGACTCGTTCAGAGTCTACCTTGTCTGTACCGTCAATTGTAAAAACTATGGATCTTCCTGTAAAGTCTGGTTGGTGAACCCCCGGCGTTGTGGTTCCGACATGCGGTTTAACTGGATAAAATACTCTGTCTCCTGGAATTACTTTACCGTTGATGATTTTTGCAATCTCGTCATCACACAAATTGAGGACAGATTCTGCAACTTGGGATTGTGAAAGGAATTCTTGATTTGCAATCATGTGGGATGTATTGCTT
>JAICHE010000226.1 GCA_025922755.1 Nitrososphaeraceae archaeon | reverse complement strand
ATCAATTTGTATTAATTCTTTTAACTGTCTTCGAAATAGATATAGAATGAAATTGATTTGGGCATTAATCCCTTTGATTTTATTTGGTTTAGTTGGAATTCAACAATCTCTAGGAGACGAAGTTCCTCTAACGCCCAAAAAACAAGTACAGCAAGGTACCCAACCTGAAGCAGTAGTGTGTAAGGAGACCTTTGTTTTAATCATTAAACAAAGCTATTCGGCTGCTTGTGTCAAGCCTGAGACTGCAGAAAAACTAGTGGAACGTGGTTGGGGAGATTGGCCAGCACCATGTTGCAAGCCCACAACAATTTCAAATTTCAAGAGTTTTGAAGAATGCGTTGCTGCTGGAAATCCAATTCTTGAAGAATACGACCCACGTCGTTGCCGTGCTTCTGATGGTAAGCACTATGTGGAATCCATTTTGGGCCAATAAAGATAGTTTTGATTTTTCTGGATATTTGAAATTTTAAAAAAAGAAAGAATTCAGGTTAGGGTACTGCCACACCTGTCATTCCATTTAGTGCAGCAAGGGAGCCTGCAGCACTAAGGGCTATTCCTATTGCGAGGGTAATAACACCGATTATCAAGCAATTTCTTGCCATCTTGGGGGAATCATGTCGCAAAACAAAGAATCCTATGATACCACCAATTATTCCAAGAAATATTGGTAAAAGATACCATGCTTTACTTCTTTGACTATATTCTTCTGCCATAGTTTTCAAAAAAACGCTTTGAACAAAGTATTTAGATCTTTCTCCAAATTCATCAAATACGATTATCATATTTCATTATATTTTATACTGACTGACTGGTCGGTTATGTTTATATTATTCCATATCCATATACTAGTATGAACATAAATCAAGGAATCCACAGTTCTGAAATCTGGGTGACTGCAACTAGACCAATCAAACTTAATTCGCCCCAATATCCAGATTTTCGATTTTTTTGCAAGAATTGTGGTTCACTTGATGTGTTCATTACAAAAGAAAATGAAATGTCTAGAATGTAATAAAATGGAGGAGATTTTATGAGATGCAAAAATGATATGATGCAGTTAGCACAAACTCTTGTTGAGGAAATTCCAAAAATTCGAATGACATTAGAAAGAATAGAATCAAAGATGGAGAAAGACAAATGATGGTATTGTCTTCTGATCTTACATTAGCAAAATGGCAAGACAGATTTATTGCCTGGATTGTAGATTTTGTAATTGTATCAATAGGTATTGGTGTTGTTTTAGGAACAACATATCGTTTTGAGAACATTCATCCTGGATGGTATGCAGGTACAAGTTCAATCTTCTTTGTTTATTGGGTATTTCTTGAATATAGTTCTGGTCAATCTCTAGGAAAAAGATTGTTACATCTTAAAACAGTAAAGTTAGATGGAACAAATCCTACACTTATTGACAGTATTGTGAATAGTTTTGGAAAAGCTTTCCTTCTTCCAATAGATGTGGTTTTGGGTTTGATATTTACTGACAAAAAACGTCAACGAGTCTTTAATCGGTTAAGCAATACAATAGTAATTAAAACACAGGTCCCTGAAAACGAAGAAATATCCTACAAATTGGATTGATCGTATGCCCAAAGTCTCTGCTGAACACAAAACGCAGGTAAAAGAGGCCATAATGAAGGCTGCAATCAAAAATTTTTCTAAAACAGGTTATGCTCCAACTAAAATGGATGATATAGCAAAATCAGCTAATGTAAGTAAAGGTACTCTTTACCTATATTTTGATAGCAAAGAAAGCTTGTTTGAATCAATCTGTAAGCAAAACCAGCAAATTTTAACTGAGAATGAAATGAATCTATTTGCAACCAAATCAAGAATACGTTCGGATTTAGGGGATTTTTATGATAATTTTACAAAAGCAGTAAAAGACACTCAAAAGATACGAATCGAGGCCCTAGCCGAGTCAGTCCACAACCCAAAACTAAGAAAGATTATTCATAAAAATAGAAAAGAAATCGAAACAAATGTTGAGACTTTGTTTTACAGTATGAAAAAGAATGGATTTTTCTCAAAAAATATAGAGTTGTCGTCTATTGCATCAGGAGCAATTGGCTTGTTTGATGGGTTAGTCGTAAGTGAGCTAGTTGGAGTTAATCATTCTGAGAACAAAAGTGCATGGATTGACACCATGATGGCAATTTTTGAAGGAACCGGAATTAAAAAATAGTTTTCCTTTTTGGAATAAAATTTTTTGTATTATTTTTCTTCGGACTCTAGATGTGTGGCTTTGATAAAATGAATAATTTTTGAAAAGGATTGAATTTTTATGTCCGCAGTATTTTGATTGTTAAATGAAAAAATTAATCCTGTATGTCGCAACAAGTCTTGATGGATATATCGCAAGAAAGAATGGTTCAGTTGATTGGCTAGAAAAGTATGAGAAAGGAAAAGAAGATTATGGTTACAATGAATTCTTAGAATCAATAGGAATCATAATTCTTGGTAACACCACATTCAAGCAATTTAAGGCACCATACCCAAACAAAAAATGTTTTGTAGTCTCTAGGAAAAATACCGGTAAATTTGACAATATTACCTATGTGAATGATAATGTAAAGGACTTTTTTGAAGGTTTGAGTAATGATCAAAATGCTTGGCTTGTTGGAGGAGCAAAAATTGCCTCTGAATTTCTAAAAAACAACCTT
>JAICHE010000225.1 GCA_025922755.1 Nitrososphaeraceae archaeon | reverse complement strand
TGTCATAAAATGACCCTTATCATCTGTGTAAAATGAACCCAATTTTTTTGAATTTATTGAGAACTCAAAATTCATCGAGGGCTCAAAATTATCTCCAGTTACTCTAATGTCTCCCCCTGCATTAGGTTTATCGGGAATAATCCTGAAGGATGAATCTTCTAAAATTCCACTAACGCCAGTTTCAGATGATGTTGAAACTTTATCAGCTAAATTCTCGCTAACAGATTTTCCAATTGCAATCTGTTTACCGTTTTTATCTAAAGCCTTCCAATTAATTCCTGGTTTGGCTTTGTCTGTGGTAACGCCGATTTTTACCGAGTCATTTGATTTTAACATGTCCGATGATGTAAAAATAATTACTCCTTGAGGAGTTTTTTCTCCTGTCCATCCATTTTCACTTTTGAATGACTCAAAATTATAATCACTACCCAGCCAAATTCTAAAGGATTTTACTTCATCATTTCCATTATTGGTGAATTCGATGATTGTGCTTTTCTCAAATGATATGCTCTCAACAATAACTTCGTCTGCTCCATAAACATTGTTGGGAATCAGGATTAAGGAGATTGAAAAAATCAAAACTAGTGAAAGGTAAATTCCTCTCATAGAGGATATGTTCATAGATATTTTCTGCCCCATCTCTCAATTAAACCTTAAACGATATTTTTTGTCTTTGAATTTCTAACTTGAGTATTTTTCATAAGAAAACTTCTTTAATCTCTTTTTTTGGACTTCTGAAATTTATCCAAATCCGTCTTGATTCCTGCATTTTGATATTGTCTAATCCTTTCTGCAATTAGGCGATAAAGGGAACGAAATTGGTCTTTGGTTTTATCTGATAGAAAATCTGTCTGCCCTAAGGCAATTTTTTCACAAATATATCTCGTAATTTCTTCATTGTCAAACTCTTCCCAGCCGTCCTCTTTATGTTCCTCCCAAATCGCTCTGAGGTTCTCCAACACTCCTTTCTTTTCTTTTGACATCACATCTTCTGGAGTTAAATTAGAATATCCTTCATGCCTAAGCTTGATTTCATAAGTTTGGTTAACCGCATGTAAATAATCCTCAAGAACAAGATAATCTTCAATAGATTCTATGGTTTTTCCTTCCTTTTCAAAAAATATTGATTGTATGGGAGAAAATTCATTTGATGCCAACTGTGATGAAATTTGTTTTGATTCTTCTGTGTTATCTAATAAAATAAACGTGTTATACCCGTGATTTCTATAAAAAATGGCAAGAGGCAGTACGGCATTTTTGTTAAATGCTGCTATGATGTTCAGTGGATTCATTGAGATATTTGGGTCTTGTAAGAACTTGTCAAAGGAATTTAGATACATTGAATCCGACATTGTTTCTACAATAATTACTGGACGCGAGTTTGAACCAATTTCCCTATCTGTCATGGATTCTACCAGACCACGTGAAAGTCCATAGAGAATAGGTGTGAGTGTTTTGTCATCTGCATTCCAATAATCGTAAAAAATCCTACTCAGGTGTTTTCTTTTGTCCAGTTCTACTACCAACAAATTTCCTGGAGTGTAATCAAATATCATAAATGGAGAGTGTGTTGCATATAGAACTTGATTAGATCCTGCTAGACTTTTCAATAAATCAGAAATTCCCATTTGTTGAGTTGGGTGAAGATTTCTTGCAGGCTCATCCAAAAGTAATATTGCTTCTTTAAGTTCTGCTCTTTGAGTTTCTGCTGCAAAGTTTACAATAAAAGAAAAAGTCCATTTGAAACCCTCCGCTCTTCGATTTAACAAACCTGTATTAGTTACAGTCCCATCTCTGTGAACATCAGAAATTACAACACTCATTATATTTCCAGGATTGTATCTCAAATCGACATGGATGGGATCTCCCTTCCATGCAGGGTTTAATTTTTTTGTTAGTCTGTTACTAGCTGCATTTAGAAGCTTGATACATCTTGATGGACTATCTTTTACTTGTTCTAATTCGTTAATATCTAACTCTGCCAAATAAAACAGGTTCCTTACGGTTTCTGCTTTATCAAATTCTTCAATGTATTCGATTGATTCTCCTCTCTCTCCTTTTTCTTCTCTAATGTACTCATTGAGATTGATGTTCCCATAGATTTTCTTGTAATCTGAAAAATAGACGAATCTGGGATGCAATTGGGATGATATAAAATTCTCTAGAGCGGTTTTCTCGCTTCCTCCTGAAAGTAAATTAGAAAATTGGTTTTCAGGGCTAGAGTAAATCTTCTCCCATTCTTCAACTACCTTTGGATCTTGTACGGCAATAACGTGGAATTGATTATTAAATTCTGCAAATCCGGTATCAAAATTTAGTTGATTTTTTGGAGGAGGGTCCTCAAAAAATTTTGTGTTGATTTGAATTCTAAGATGATTTGGAATTGTATCTAGAAAATCTAATATTCTTTTTGTGAAGTTTTCCCATGAATTCAAACCCCCGTCTGATTTCTCACTAACTTTGATATTGTCAAACGAGTATTGAACTTCGGGTCTTTTGTTTGTTCTAAATAATTTAATCTTGTGTATTTCTGGTAAATTTGGAAATTTTTCTTTGATGAGAGCAGTTTCATTTGAGCTTAGTTCGAACTCTCCTTCTGCCAGACGCATTTCTTCTTTTAACTCTTCATCCATTTCGTCACAAAGATCTAATTCAGAAACTCTTTCATC
>JAICHE010000224.1 GCA_025922755.1 Nitrososphaeraceae archaeon | reverse complement strand
TCATAGCACGCCTCTTCCAGAAAGTTCCGGTAGGTGTAACGGATACTTTCTTCATCATCGACAATCAGAATTTTTTCATTCATGATTAAACCCTTTTGCGTTTCAGCAATACATTGTCTCCATGAAAAAATAATTCATCTGTTTTTTTTCCTATTCCAGGTATTTCCCTAATTTTTAATGGGTCTAAAAATTCATTAACCCTGTTTGGCAACACCACTGTAAGTCCATCAGGTTTTTGAAAATCAGATGCAATTTTTGAAATTAATTTATTTGGAGAAACCCCGATAGAGCAAGTAAGATTTAATTTTTCTTTGATTTCGTTCTTAATTTTCTTGGCGAGTTTTTCTGCTTCATTCCAATCATGATTTGTTTTATTTGATACATCCAAATAAGCTTCGTCTTTGCCCACATATTCAAAAATATCTGCATTATTATTCATAATTTCCATGGCTTTTTCTGAAATGGCCAAGTAATAATCAAAATCTACTGGTAGAAACACTGCATCTTTTTCATCTTTTAATTTGTTTTTTGCAAAACTAATGGGGAGTCCTGATTTTACCCCAAATTTCCTTGCAGTATAATTTGCAGTTGCTATGGCTCCACTATCTCCTCCTCTATCTGAAAAAACACATACACAAACCGGTTTGAATTTTAGGTTTGGATTTCTAATTTCTTCACACTGTGCATAGAAGTAATCAAAGTCAATGTGGAAAACTATCCTAGTTCCCAATACTTGAAAGGAGTTGCTTGATTATTACAATATTACGTATTCATCTATCTACTTGAAGTTAATTTTTACTCCCTTCACCCGCTTGATGACACTGGAAGCATGCAAGACCAGATGCAGACAAGCCACAGTGGGCAGTCTTGCAATTATCAAGGGTCACCCTCCACCCAATAACATGTTAGAAAATTTGAATATTGGGGGCAAATTACAAAAAATTAATATGATAAATTTATTCAAATTCCCCTAATATTGAAAAAATCCCAAGTTGTACCATCCACTCCTAAATCAACTGAAATTATTAAAAATAAAAAATTAGAGTCAGATTTTAATCCAAGCGTGAAAACTTTAACTCGCATATTGAACTACGTTGAGGAACAAGGTCCAGCTCCAAAGACTAAACTCTCACATAAAACAAATCTAAATTATACTCGACTTGCAAAACACATTGTTTGGCTAGAGAAAAAAGGTTATGTGGAATCACTTATTCAAGACTCTCAAATTAAAATCAAATCGACTGAAAAAGGTAAAGAATTTGCAAAATCCCTTTCAAATGGGGGATAAATTTTTTTACAAACCTTACCAATATGTAAGCGATACTTATAAGATAAAAAAACATCTTAGGCAATAGGAGAGATACAAAATTTGAAAAGGTTATTGGAAGATTTAAAAATTAAAATAATTAGTTGGTCTAAAACTAGAAATTTAAAATGGAGTGATTTTAAAAAAAACCCTGATTTAAAATCAAGGGCTTCAGCAAATTCTGCAGTAGGATTTGAATCCGAACCAACCATAAAGCATATTGAAACCGGAGGGAAATTCAAATTTGAGATTTTAGATATGCAACTCAAGGCAATTTTTATTCCTGCCTTCTCATGGGTGAAGAAAACCATTTTAAAGAAAGATCAAAAACCTCTCCTAAAACACGAACAGGGACATTTTGATCTAGCGGAAGAAATAGTTAGAAAATCCAATGTAAAAACAACTGCTCTTTTTAGGAAAAAATTTTTTGACATAGAAGGAAAAAACAAATCAGTTGCAAAAAAAAATGCAATATTGCAATCAACTGAAATAAGGAAAAAGAATGAGAAGAAATTAGAAAAAGAACTAAACGTGGAAGAAACAACTTATGATGTTAAAACAAATCACGGATTAATCAAAAGAGAACAAGAAAAATATGATAAAAGATTTAAAAAATTAAGATAATATAGTTTTACACAAAAATGGAATTCAATTAGATGTCATTTTTTGTTCCAACCAATATTATTGCAGAACCAAAAATTATGTTGAAACCTAATGGAAAAGGAGTGTGCTCTGCCTTGTTTCTCAATGGTTTTCTAATTCAAAAACCCATGTAGGCAGTTTAGTTTTAATTTAATTCCAGTGCAGTTTATCGATGTTAACTGAATTAAATCCCGCAATCATATAGTTTTCCTATCTTAAAATAGTAAATACTGGCGAATAATTAACACACTTCATCTAAATACTCTAAATTTTAATCAAAAATATGGATTATCCCTTAACTGTAAACGAAGATGGCGTAAATATCAAACCTGAGAACATGGAGAGAGAACATCTTTACCATTGTTTGTTCAAAAATAAGGTGATTCTACTTTTCAAAGACTATCAAGATTTTCTGAATTGTTACGAAATTGAAGAAGAAGATCTAGTGGATCAAATAAAAAATAGCTCTAGTGATTCTGAAGTTGAAAAAATTCTTCAAAATTATGTTGACAGTAAAGATATCAAAAATTAAATAAAAGCAAACGAAGATTTTACTATAAAAGGAATTTAAATTGAGTGCTTCAAAAAAATCTAAAGATGCAGAAGATATTTTATCAGAGTTTCAAGATTCACAATCTCCTCAAAAACAAGACTCTGAATCTCAACCAACACCAGAACCAGAACCTCAACTAGAATCTCCAGAACCAGAACCTCAACTAGAATCTCCAG
>JAICHE010000223.1 GCA_025922755.1 Nitrososphaeraceae archaeon | reverse complement strand
TTCTAATCTTTCATGTACTAGTATTCATCTTCCATTGTATTTCTCTCAGAAATTAGTTCATCTACATAATTGCAAAATGTACACTGGCATTTTGACATATTTCTGAATGATTTTATTTTGATTTAATGTCAGGTATGACTTTTGAGAAAATAAACAGTATTGTTATTTTATGACAGTGTAAAGGGGTTTTAGAACACTTCAGATCATTTAAATAAATTATTCATGTAGTAATTACTGATTCAAGTCTGCCTGCTATCGCCCGATAGTCAAGTTTTGACTTGGGTCATTTTCTAATTTTAAAAAACGAATACTTCAATAGTAGAAAGAACCTTTAGTAGACATGGCACTTGGAATTATCATAGCAGTTGTAGTAATTGCAATTTTAGCGGTTGTTATGATAAAGATGTACAAAAATACAAGCAAGTCAAGTTATTTTGGAGAGCCTAACCGATGTCAAGTTTGTGGACGACGTGGAGATACTGATATTTGCCCTTTTTGCAAATCTGATTCAAAATCATTAAGATAGCTAGTCTTCTAGATATTCAATGAATTTTCCTGTGTTTTCAAATTTTATGGAATTGATCTCTTCAAGATTGTTCATGAAGTTCATTTTCAACATAGAGTCAGATGCTGTGTACAAGACTTCTTCTATGTAAAATGTTCTTGAATTTCCCATACCATAGTATCTTGTGTCATTTTCAGTGTGTGTTACAGTTCCTTTGAGATTGACACCGTTTTTTGTATCTAAATCAAATACGTAAAATCCATTCCAACGATTCCAATCAGGTACTATTTTACCAGCAGATATTCCTTCTAATGATTTTGTGTCACTACTTATTGGAATTGAGAGTAGGCTTTTTCTCTTATCAAAGAAAAACGCCTTGTGATTATTTAATGCCTCAGAGTGTGTGGAGGAGTCTCCAATAATATATTCACCAATTACTTTTGGAGCACTTACGTTAGATACATCAAAAAGCGCAACCTTGACACCAAGTTGTTGCACTCTACCACTTCCTGCTTCTTTTGTATCTCGTCCAACGCCGATTACATGGTCATCATCATATGGATGCAAATAATTTGAGAATCCTGGAATCTTTAGTTCACCCAAAATCTTAGGAGTGTCAGTTGACAAATCAATTACAAAAAAGGGATCAATTTGTTGGAATGTTACAAGATATAACCTATCACCCATGAATCTTGCAGAAAAGATGCTTTCGTCTGGTGCAATTTCATCGAGTCCTCCAACGATTTTAAGATCCTCATCTAAAACATAGACTGCATTTGAGCGAATCATCCCAGAGTATTGAGAATAATATTCCATAGTTGTAGCAACCCTGAATCGATCACCACTTTCATCCATGGAAAATTGATTCAATAGTCGTCCAGGAACAGACCCTTTAGCTTGGTATTGTAGTTTATCGCCATCAATTGATATTTTGTGAATAATGGTTTTTAGTGATTCTTCTTGGATTTTTGCATCATATTCGGCAAGTGCTTTTTGAATTTTTTCAAATAGTTGTTCTTTTTGGTTTTGGCTCATTTGGTTGTAAGAGTCTTGTAAGAGTTCAGAAATTTCTGCCCATTGTCTTGCAGAGTTAAGACTAGAGTCTTGTCGTATTTGTTTAATTTTTACCTGTAAATCTTGAGGTAATAGCGGTACTACTACATCAAAGAATCTAATCTGTGAAGACTCTTCATAAAATCCATATGGAAGATTTTGCTGGTATGTCAAGTAAAAGTTGTTCTCAGAAACATATATGGTTCCACTATATCCCATTAAAAATGTCTCAGAAGATATGGTATCACCAAAAATATCAATGGCAGTCAGTGTGTTAAAATTAGAAAATCTCTCCACATTATCAAAGTAAAAGGCATCAGGTACCATAACTGGTTCAGCCCTTTCCATAATTATTGGAAGTCGGGGATATTGATAGTCGATATTTTTGTTTGTTACAAAGTATGCATAGTTACCGATCATTCGTGCATCTCGGAAATGACCGTCAATTGTATAGTCCTTTAGAATCTCAGGGTTTTCTTTATCAGAAACATCTACAATTAATGCGTGAGTTACTGGATTATAGGATGGTCTTGGAATAAAGTCAAACTGTGGAATTATTTCTTCTTGGCTTTGTCCATTGTAGAAAATTACCAGACGATCACCATTAAGAAACATGTTTTGAATCCATTGAGATTCAATATCTAAGGCAATTTTGAGTACAAGGTTGGCAGATTCAGCAGGGTATGCATCGATTATTGAGAGAGTGTTTTGAGAAACAATGTATACATATTTTGAATCGTTTTTTAGATAATCAGGTTCATCTACATTTTCTACCTGAACATTTGTAGTTGAGTAATCAACACCATCAGGACCAGATTGAGTTTTTGAATCGGAGTCAAATCCTGGTTCTGGTGAAGGAATTGGTTCCACAGATGGAACGCCAGTTGGCATAGATTCTGCTGCTTCTACACTTCTTCGTTCCAACTCCAATGCTTCATCCAATACAAATGAGCCCGTAGGTCTCAAAAACCCATCACCATAAAACCCGCCCTCAAAAATACTAGAGGCCGTTAAAATTTCTCTTAATTCAGATTCGGAGGAAATTTTCTTAATTTCTTGAGAACCCTCAAAAAAATCTGATACCGTCTTGTTAACATATATTATTTGTGTAGGTGGAGGAGTA
>JAICHE010000222.1 GCA_025922755.1 Nitrososphaeraceae archaeon | reverse complement strand
GGAACAAGTCCCGTTCCACCACCTACAAGTAGAACCTTACCATGTTTTAGATCAAAAGAATTTCCATATGGACCACGGACTCCAATTTGTTGTCCTTCCTTAAGATTAAACAATCCTGTTGAGGCAGTACCGTGTTTTCTTACAGTAAATGCTGCCTTTCCAGTTTCATTTGATATCATAACACTCATTGGTAATTCATTTATTCCAGGAATCCAAACCATGGCAAATTGTCCTGGTAAAACATTTGACATCACATCATCAGAAAAAACCAATGTTCTAACTGTAGGTGTTTCATCAATTACATTTTCAATTGTACATATTTTTGTATGATTAAGATTTCTTTGCAAGTCCGACCATCTCCCCAATTTTTGAAATTCCTTTTTTTTCCATGTATTGCAATATTCCTTGATTAATCTCATCGAATACATTTACCCATCTATCTCCAACCGCACTTCCAACTTGAATTGCAGATGCACCTGCTAAGAAAAATTCAATTGCATCCTCCCAGGTCGAAACACCCCCACACCCTATTATTGGTATATCAAATTTTGAAGAAATTTCATAAACACATCTTAATGCAATTGGCTTGATGGGAGTTCCAGACAATCCACCGAATTTGTTACTTAGAATAGGTCTTTGAGTTTCTACATCAATTGCCATCGCCCTAACAGTGTTTATTGCAGTTACAGCATCAATTCCAGAATCAATGGCGGTTCCCACAGTATCTAGATAATGTGTGGTTCCTAAACCTACTTTTGCAATTACAGGAACATTGGTTGAATGTTTTACAGTACTTACGATTTTCTTAACAAGTTCTGGATCATCTCCGACTTCTAGTCCTACCTTTGCAACATGTGGACAAGATAAATTCAATTCAAAAGCGGCAATGTTACATTTTGAGAATTCTTTCACCATTGTTTCAAAATCTTCTGGAATAGAACCTACAAGACTAACAATAATTGGAACATCTTGATTTGGCTCAATCATTTTTGCAAAATAGGGAGCACCGGGATTTGAGAGACCTACGGCATTAATCCAGCCACCTTCATTAACACTGAAAATTGTGGGGTTAGGATATCCTTCCCATGGCTCCTTACTTAGTGACTTTGTTACTACAGCACCTGCACCCGACCGATAAAGTCGATTAAAAACATCTAAAGAAATACCCAAAATCCCAGAGGCAAGCATTGCAGGACGTTTCAGATTAATTTTGCCTACCGAAGTAGCTAAATTTGCTTCCACTTTGAATCGTACATTCAGCTTCGAATATAATAGTTGAGCCAGATCGAATTTGTTACCTTTTTTAAAGGAGACTTTGAATCAACTAGTCATGCATTCTGTAATTTTAACAGAATTTGGAATCTCAGTTTTCAATGAAGGAAAACTGGAAAAAGCCTTTCCTTTTTCAGATCCTGTCAAAGATTATCTCTCAATTAAAAATAAACAGGCAAGATTAGAGGAATTAATTGATTATCTAGCTCCCTTGCAGCGAGGTGTTGCGACTAATGACTCGGCTCTAGTCAACATATTGAAAAAAAATTCTATTGACATTCAGCTAATGGAAGAAACAGAATTAGAAGAGATTCAATCATCCAAGCCACAGATTATTGTTGATTCAGGATTTGCCGAAAATATTCCAGATAGCCTCAGTAAACTACGAGAATTTGCCATAGGACTTTCTTCATCCAAAGTAACAACAATATCAGAAAGTCCTGATTTGCACATCATTCAAGCTATTAATTCTCTTGACGAGGTAGACAAAATTGCTAACGCCCTTAGTTCAAGATTAAGAGAATGGTATGGTTTACACTTTCCAGAATTAGAAAATGTTATTGATAGTATCAATGGATATGCTCAAATTGTTCTTGCAGGAAAACGCAATTCCTTAACAAAAAAAGTTTTTGAAGATGCAGGTTTTCCAGATTCAAAAGTAGAGATGCTTTCTTTAGTATCTGAGAAGAGTAGAGGAGGAGACATTTCAGAAAAAAATCTTAAAATCGTTCAATCGATGGCCAAACAAATGTTAGAACTTCATGACCTTAGAAAGAATCTTGAAGAACATGTAGAATCTGAGATGGAAATTGTTGCCCCCAACCTTTCAGCGATTTTAGGACATGCTGTAGGTGCAAGAATTCTTGGAAGAGCTGGAAGCTTATCAAAACTAGCATCTATGCCTGCAAGTACGATTCAGGTAATTGGAGCAGAAAAGGCATTATTTAGATCGTTAAAGACTGGAGCTCAACCCCCGAAACATGGAATTTTATTTCAACATACCTTGGTTCATGCTGCGCCAAGATGGCAAAGAGGAAAAATTGCTAGAGCAATTGCAGCTAAGGCAGTGATTGCAGCAAGAGTCGATGTATATGGTGAGGGATTAAACAAAACTCTTCTTGAAAAACTCGATGTAAGAGTTAAAGAAATAGGCACAAAATATGAAAAACCAACCGAAAGAGAATCTAGAAAATCAGATCCAAGACAAGGACGGAGAGATTTTGATAGGAGAAGTGGTGGTTTCTCCAGAAGAGAAGGAGATTCTAGAAGAAGAGAAGGAGATTCTAGAAGAGAGGGAAGACCAAATAGAGAAAGAAGAGATTCTAAACAAAATAGAAATAAAAAGAGAAAGAAGTTTGGAAGAAGATAATCAATCGTTTTTCTGGATTAATTCAGAGGGAGAGAAAAAGCTAGCCACTGAAAATTTAGTAGTAGGAAAT
>JAICHE010000221.1 GCA_025922755.1 Nitrososphaeraceae archaeon | reverse complement strand
ATGATTCCTAAAATGAGAGAATGTTCTTGTGCCAAAGCCTTAGAAGAGGCTGAATTTTAATCATCTACAAAAGATTCTCTTTTCAATCCCTCTGGTAAAGTCAAATCTCCATGAAGAAGATTTTGCTGCAAAGTCATAATCACTTCATCTACATTATACCCTAGTGATTCTAATTTTTTTTCAGTTTCTTTTGATAATTTTGCCCCAATGTTTTGTCCCCCAATTCTGCCAAAGGCAATTGCAGTAAACCTAAAAGAATGCTCATCAATGGTAAAATTTCCAGTAATCTTGGCTGCCATCTGGCTTCCATGGATATTATTGATATTTACTTTAAGATTCATGATGATTGTTAGATTTCAACTGCCTTGTTAACATGATCATCAATTAGAAAACTCCAGTGGTTGTCATCTTCAATTTTGAAATCTTGAACTTTCAGTGGAATGACATTCTCATCAAGACATTCATGTTTGATTTCACCACTTTCTTTCAATCGCACTAATTTCCATTTGTATTTGCCTTGTTGCAGTTTACATACTGAAACCCCCCACTTTGCATCAGGATCTATTTTTGGCATACCTACAAGGTCCGCCAATTCTTCAATTCCCAGTTGTTTTTCCTCGCAAAATCTTTTTTTGCAAATAGCACATCTCCAAACATCGACTGAACCTATGGTTCTCTCATCAATGTTAATGTTAACAACCCCAAAATACACTGGTTTGTGATTACAAGATTCAGTATCCATGCTCAATGCTGTTCCCAATCAATTGCATTATTTAGTTCTTGCATCCTCATATGGCTTCTCTAGAATTACACCGATACTATCGACTATCTTGTTTCTTTTAAATTCAATATTTTCTCGTTCACAAAATCTCCTATACATATTGACTGCAGTAAATCTTGGATGCATGGCCTCAAAGTCAGATTCAGAAATATCAATAAACGCTCCGAGATTCATTAATTCGTTTGCAGTTTTCGTTGCAACCTCTTTTGAAATTGCTAGTTTTTCCGAGATTTGGGAGACATTCATTTTTCCATAACAGGTGATTAAGAGAAATGTTTTAGCTTGTAACGGACTTAATTTTATTTCAGAAACAAGTTTTTCTTCAATTTGTTTAGTGTCCACAAGTTTTGGATAATCTTGTAAATAAAAAATGTAATTATTGATTTCTCTCTTTAGTAAAAAATTTTTTTGAGATTTTCAAAGAAAACCCCATAGCCATAAAATGAACAATTCCACCAATAATAGCAGCATAAAGAAGATCATCTAAAAGCACCCAAGCCAAAAAGAATACGGAAAGAGATGGAATTACCACGATTATTGCAATAATAGTACCTTTTAGAATGATTTCTTTTATTGTAAGCTTATCTGGGTTTTTTTCATAAGACAACAAATCAAACATGCAATTTGGCAATAAAAACCAAAGATACTTTATATTTGGCAAAAACTGATTTTTGCTGTTTGGCAAGTTACAAGGGAACTTATTCTAATGAACAATCAATAAATTTTGTAATTCCTATAATGATAATTCTATTTTTGGGCATAGTTTACGTAATGACTCAAAGATCCGGATCCGGATTCGTTAGTTTTATTTTAATTGGAGTAGCTGCTCTTACAATGTTTTATTGGGTAAGAGTGTTAAAGAAAATGACCAAAGATCAAAAACCAATATTTTCAGCAAGAGAACAAGAGGCAAAAAATTGGGTATATGACCTCATTAAAGGCGATGGCGATTTTGTTTTTGTTGCAGAAGTGCCAGGTCCTGAAGACAAAATAATGGTAAGATTAATTGACGGAATTTTATACATTCGTGGTTCTGCAAATTTTTCAAAAGAAGTACCAATCGAAGGGTCAAACGGCATGCAGATTTTTGATTTCAAATACAGAAATGGTGTTTTAACTCTACGAATCAAAAAAGATTAGAGACTCTTTGCTAATTCTAATTTTTGTGGTAAATATTTTTCAGTAATATTTGTCAAGCCGTATTTTGAGAATGCCTCCAGCTCGGCTTTTCTTTTTAATCTCAAAAATACTTCAAGTTCTTTTTTCCATATACCGTCCAAGTATCGAGGATCCTTTTGCAGGTCATAGCATCGCTTAATGTCAGACTCTGTCATTGGAATTGTAGGAAGTTTGTATTTTTCAATATCAGTAGCCCACACACCAACCCATTTGGCATCTGGGACTGTCAATTCTCTTAGGTGTGCAGCATTTGCCGAACCAGATTTAATTACCATGGCAATATGTTCGCCATACACATCTCCGTCTGTTAAGATAATGACAGGAAGGCTCATTTCATCATGCAGTCTTTTCAAGAGGGTTCTAGTAGATCGCGGAGCTTGTCCCCCAGTATTGATAATTATTGATTTGAATTTTTTGTCGATTTGTTCTTCGACAAATCTTGTAAACAATCCACCTTTTTCGATTGCAATTACTATTTCTGCACTTGTATCAATCAACTCAGCAGTAGTCAAACTAGGTCCTATTGCATAGCCATCAGGGTGGTTAGACAGGTTCATCGATTTGCCCTCATATCCAGGGATAGTATATTCAATATTCAAATCTCCAAAAATAGAACTTCTTTCTTCTGGGAATATGTGAAAATCTTCACGTGGACGTGATGTTACGGCTTCTAAATCCACTATAATATTATCAGATTCAGCCTGATCTTCAAAATCAATTGCAAATGCTTGAGACGAATAATAAATATCTCTGAGGGT
>JAICHE010000220.1 GCA_025922755.1 Nitrososphaeraceae archaeon | reverse complement strand
TCCGTGAGCACCTTCATGTACAACTAAAACAATTGGAATTGACAAAAGAAAGTAAGTAATGGATGCAGATGAAGTTAAGGTCACACCTGGGATTAAAACCGTCAATTCTGAAAAATCAGTAGGAGCTACAAAAAATTTTGAAACATTATCTAGCAAAAACCAAAATGCAAATCCCATCATGATAAATCCAGCAACAACACTTGTATCTGCAAAAACTCTTATTCCTCTTCTGGTTCTGCCAAGAATTTTTGTCAGGACAGATTGTACTTGCTTGTTTTTGTAAACTAAGCTGTAAGCTTTGATTTCAACTCCATATCTTTCTAATTTTAGCCCCTTTGCAGTTACTACAATTACTACCCAAGCTATTAACACATAGATAATCGAATTTTGAGTAATAAAATCAAGTTCCAAACTAATTGTTAATTTTTTAAACCTCGGCCATTTATCGTTTACTATGAAGCCAGCGATAATTGTCTCAACTTATCCAGACAAAAAATCAATAATCAAAATTTCAAATGAACTTGTTAAGACCAAAACTGTAGCCTGCGTAAACATTACAAAAATTTCCTCAATTTACGCATGGAAAGGAAAAATTGAAAATACATCTGAATACTTGGCACTATTCAAAACTACAGATAAAAATAAAAAAATTCTCAAGGAAAAAATCAAATCAACCCACCCGTATGATGTTCCTGAAATTGCTGAAATTGATGTTACTTCAATTAACAAACCATATCTGAGTTGGTTAGCAGATTCAACAAATTAGGATTCTATTGGAAATCGCAAAATTGAAACAATTCCACCAAGTCCAGTTACCCTTAGACCAATATCTGTAGAAGAATCTACACTATACGCTTTCACGCCTTTACTTTCCGCATCATTGAGAAAATCAATTATCTTTTTTTCGTCATAGGTTTGAATGACTTTATCTGAAAAAACTAGAGATTCAACTGCTCCAAATTCGTTTGCCTTGAGTGTTTCATCAAAACCCATAGTAAATTTTCGGCTTTTCTTATTAGCCATAACCATAATTTCATCAATAATTGTAGAAACTCTGGCTAGTTTGCTTTCAGACATTATCTCTTTCATTGCTTGAGATTTAGTAAAACTGTAAATCCCATCTTCTCCTCCAGAATCTATTCCTTCCACAACCTGAATTTTATATTTTTGGGTTTGAGGTTTTTGAAGAAAATTGGCAAATCTTTTTTTTGTTTCACCAGGTCCAAAAATCACAATAGAGTCTACCTCCTTGATAATTGAAAGTATTGCTTGCTGAACCTGAAAGAAATATTTTTCAATGTTGAAATTTGTTTTGTATCTTTTCCCTCCTGATCCTGAATAAATATTGGGAACAAATTGAAGATGTGTTCCTTGCAATCTTGCAATACCACAATCACCAGTATCAATTGCAACTAATAAAAAACCACCTTGTTTTGTGTTTGACTCAATTATTTTTTTTTCAATTAGAAGCCAATTTTTTTTTGTGATGGTAATTCCATCATTTACTTTAAGAATAAATGAATGATGTGATCCATGTGGAACTAACTCATTACTTGATTCAGAAATTGTTCCACCAATTCTTAATCTGTCTAAAACATCATCAAGAGAAATTTTCTCAACTGTTAATGCAATTCTTACTTTGATTCTTTCTCCTTTGTCTGGTCGTGAATAATCTTTTTCTTGCTTTATTACCCTTGTAGTATCTCCAACCACTGTGTCACCTTCTTTGATTACTCGTCTAAGATTGAATAAATCATCAGAATCTTCGGGAATTACTGAAATAGAATTCTCATCAATGGTTTTTGTAATCATGATATTGAATTAAAATTCAAAGAAAAAAGAGTTTAGCTTGTAACTTCTTCAGGTTTTTTATCGTCAGTTTTTTTCTTTAGATAATTTTCAACCCAATCTAATGTTAGAACACCTGATTCTGCTAGATTTGTCAATGAATTAGAAGATGCCTCTCCTGTAACTTTTCCACTGTCTCTTTTAATTTGTCGCCATTTTAGCGAGGTGTTTCCACTTTTTGAATTATAAATTATTCCCAACACGTCTCTTGCATTCACAAAAGTAATGTCTCGAATTTTTTTTAGAGTTACCTTGTCTGCAGCCTCCACATAGATAGATCCAAGGCTTTCCTCTCTTTCTGCAAAAACTTCATAGTCATCCAAGTAGCTTCTAGGAGCATATGATTTACAGGTACTAGAAATGATAAATCTCCTAAAACTTTCCAATGAAGATGCCACATCAATTGCAACCATTTTGAATGATTGAACAATTGGCCATTTATCAAGCTTCTTGAAAGACTCAATTAGTATTAGGATAAATCCTGCTGTGCAGGCAGTGATGTTTTTATCCCAATGATTGATGATGAGGATCTTGAGTTCTGAGCCTGCTCTTAGAATTTTTATGTTAGAATAATCGGCTAAATTTATGAAGTCCCTAACAGAGTACTTGGAATTTAATGTAAAAACTAGAAGAGCTTTTGTAAATATCACGCCAGAAATTAGAAAATTAGTATCAAAAAGTAAAGTCCAAGAAGGACTTTGTCTTGTTAATGCCATGCACATTACAGCCAGTGTGTTCATAAATGATAATGAAAGTGGTCTTCATCAAGACTATGAAAAATGGTTAGAGGAACTTGCACCACATGAACCAATTGAACAATATGATCATAACAAAACCGGAGAAGACAATGCAGATGCACACTTGAAAAGACAGGTTATGGGTAGAGAAGT
>JAICHE010000219.1 GCA_025922755.1 Nitrososphaeraceae archaeon | reverse complement strand
TTCTATATAGATCAGCTCTAAATACTAGTAATGTGTATGTATATCATCGCGTGTTGTGGGAAACGCCGGACTAACTCTAGATAAAGGTCCAAGAACAAACCCAACATGGCGCTACAGGTGTAAAACCCGTAGGGCCAATTTTACTCAATTAAACAAAATTAATCTTTGATTTCTCAGCATGTATAGCAGTAATTGCTTTGCTAATGTTATCTCCAGAATCTTCAACAACAATAATTATTCTTGAGGTTTCTTCTTGTGCATCCATATTCAAAATGTTCAAACCAGCTTCACCAATTTTCGAGCTTGTCCTTGATGCCACTTGCTGCACTCTCCACATCTCATCACCAATCAAAGTAATTACTCCTCTGTTGTAGGTGATAGTAGCAAGAGGATCAAAACCTAGGAAATATTTTTCATTTCTCTTTACATAATCTCCATCCAAAAACAGCATTCGTGAAAATTCGGTTCCATCTTTTGTAAATGGTGATAACATGATGAATTCACTATATCTTTTATCCTTCTCAAGGGATGTTAGTAGCTTCTGAATGGAACTTGTTTCTATTCTAAAAATGGCACAATTTTTCTTTCCAGTTACAATCTTGATTGGATGACCATCTTTTTTATCAGGAATCCGTTTTATGGTGGTGATTTTGGATGGGTCTTTCATGTTTGTAATGATTATTGGAATGTCTACGCCATTTTCCAAAATCTCTTTTATGGCAATAGGATCCAAAATTTTCATTCCAAACATCCCAGCTAATCTTGCTTCATTATAAGACAATTGACTTACATCACTAAGATCTTTTTCTATAATTTTGGGATCAGCAGATACTACTGAACTATCTTTTTCAAAATCTATACTTGTATCGTAAATTTTGTGAAATAATATGCCAAGATCAGCTGCAGTTCTATCAGATCCACCTCTCTCATAAGTTGTGGTGATTCCATCTACCGTTTTTCCAATGAATCCCCCAATTGTGATAATTTCATTATCTTCTAGCAACTTGGCAGTGTGATCTAATCGAGATCTTGATTCGGATGGCAAAAAGTTGGTAGATTCAATATTGTTATCTGTGATTATGGGCCAATTCTCATAATTTACAGTATCACAAGTGATTCCATTGCTTTTTAGGATAAATTTCATTACTTGGGACATCAAAATCTCTCCGGTGAAGGCTAAGGCCTTTGAGCGTATCTCATCAGCAAATTCTTTTTTTTCTGTTGCTACTTCAAGGGCATTTTGAGCCTTTTCTAGAGATAATTTGATAATTTGCTGGCATTTATCCTTGTTTTCTGAACTTACCAATTCTAAGATCTTTTGATAACATGATGTTACAGTGTCAAGAGTAGCAGTTTCTCCATTTTCAGCACGCCTTCCTTGTTCTAAAATTACATCTGTTAAAGATCTTTTTTTACCATCAAAAATAGTTAATGGAGCAGAAAAAACAGCAATTACCTTAGAATCTTTTTTTAAATTATTTATTCGATCAACAATAACTGGAATTGAAATTCCATCAGGGCCAATTGCACTTCCTCCAAATTTGGCTACGACTAATTTTGACATGCTATTGTATCAAAACAAAATTGCCATCTATTAATGGTTTGATGAATTTAGCAAATCTATAATAATTTCTGATGCTTTTTGAGCACCGCCTCCTTTTAGAGGATTTCTTTTTTCTCCTAGTTTTTCCATAATTAATTCCTCTAGGCGTTCAATGTCTTCAAATACAAATCCTTCTTCTTTTGCGTTATCTTCTTGCTCAAAATGCCCTTTTATGGGAATAAAAATAGCAGGTGTTCCATATTCTTTAGCTTCATCTATTGTTGATTTTCCAGCCAAGGAAACTAGGACATCTGCTGCATAAATTATTTCATGGAGATTATTCACAAATCCTAAATTCTTAATTTTTTCAAATCTTTTATCCAATGATGGACCTGATACCACAATCACTTCATATTCCGAGAGTTTTGGTAGCATCTCTAATACTTTTTCTATTAAAAATAATCCTGCATCAGTACCACCTATTGCCACAACTATTGTTTTTTTCCTAAACGAAAATTTCTCTCGCAATTCTTCTCTTGAGTAGTTTGTTTGTCTTACTATTGGCCCTACTCGTATGATGTTGTCTTCATTTTTTCCGGTTTCAGGTATTATTACATGATTGCAATTTTTAATTATTTGTTGCATTGATTTATTCATCTTTTTCTCAATTAATGACGCAAAACCCTTTGTGAATCTAGTTTCTAAAATATCAGTAATTAAAACAGTCGGAATTTTTTTATTTTGGGCAATAGTTAGAGATGCAAAATCTTCATCACTGATCAATAAACGGGGTTTATCTTTTTCAATAATTTTTTTTGAAATATTTTTACACTCCTTGTAATATTGAAAATAATTCCATAACCACTTTGCTGAATTTTTTAAAGAACCATTTTCTACCATGAATTGTGGAGGTTTGTAAACATCATCAACTTTCCAATCTAGGTTTTTTAGAATTTTTGCGGCACCACTTCCAGTAACAAAGTTCGTTGAAATATTTCTAAAATTAGACACTATTGCAATATCTCTAGTTACATGACCCAAACCAATTGGACTAGCAAAAAATTCTAAATCAATCATGTTAATCTTGAAAATTGATTAAATTTTTAGATTTAGATATGTCTCAAAGTTTAAATGGTTTTTACAAAGGTAGGTTTCTGGGCTCGTAGTCCAGGTCGGTTATGACGTCGCCCTTACACGGC
>JAICHE010000218.1 GCA_025922755.1 Nitrososphaeraceae archaeon | reverse complement strand
TGCAATGAATCTTAATGCCAAATCGACTCTTCTAATTGGTGCAACATCCACTGAAACATGATAAACGGTTCCACCGTAAACTATTCTTGTTGTATCTTCATTTGGAGCAGAATACTCTACTGCTCTAACTAAAACCTCAACTGGGTTTTGTCCAGTCTTTAGGGAAATTATATCAAATGCAACTTTAACTGTATTTAGCACTCTGACTTTTTTTCCAGTCATTCTACCAGTGTTTTTTGCATATTTTTTGCCAAAATGCATTAATTTGTTACATAGTCTTTCCACAATGTTAACTTCAGCTTTATTGAATCGTTTCAAAGCAGAACGACCATAAGTATAAGGAAGAATTTGTTTTCTTAAAGAAATTGCTGTTCTAAGTCCAGGATCTTTAATTTCAATTCCACCCATATCCCATTTTCTAAATAATTGGAAATTCGTTGTTTGAGTCAATTCTATCTCCTTGGTTTTTCCTTCTTTCCTATAACAAGTTCATGAAGTGAAGTACCGTTTACTTTGAACACCTTAAATCTTACACCTGGTATATCTCCCATTGCACCACCTTGTGTTGCACCCATTCCCTGAATATGAACTTCGTCGTGTTCATCAATAAAGTTCATTGCGCCGTCTCGTGGCAAAAACGCTGTTACTGATTTCCCATTTTTGATTAATTGAACTCGAACACATTTTCTAACTGCAGAGTTTGGCTGTTTTGCAGCAATGCCAATTTTTTCTAAAACAATTCCTTTTCCCTGCGGAGCTCCTCCAAGAGGGTCTGCTTTTTTATCAATTCCTAATTTTCTTCTTTTGTAACTAGAAATTGCCCATCTCTGTTTCTTTTTTTTCTCTTTTAGAACGCGTCCTGCAAATAATCCAAGTGGTGATTTTGTCATTTTTACATCTCCAAAGTTGCTTTTTGAGGACTATTGATGAGTACACTCGTTATATCAAAATATCGTTTTGCAAGTAACCTTGCTTTCTCTGCATTTCTTCCTTCCCGCCCAACAACTATTCCTTTCTTTCGTGGATCAACCATAATTATTGCCTGTTTTGAGCCATCTGGTCTAGTATTTATTTTAACTTCAGAAATTAATTTAGAATTTAAAAGGTTTGTCAAAAATTTGGCTGGATCTTCATCGAATTCAACCAATTCTACGTTTCGTTTTACAATATTTTGCAATGATTTGATGTGGCATCCTCCCTTTCCAATGGCAAGCCCCATCTTTCCTGTGTTTACCACAAAAATAACGCGGTCTTGTTTTTCATCATCAATACAATCCCTTGCTGTTGCCCCAGTAACATTTTGGAAAAGCGACATCATACGCATTTGTTCAGTTGTGAGTTTGATTGATTGTGCCATAATAAATCCTAGTTATCTCCGAGAAAAATTTGTCTCATTTAAATCTACATTGAATCTTGTTAAACACATTATGTGCTTTCCTCAGTTTCTGTATCTTTAAGAATTGATTTGATATTTGCATCAGTTATTGATGTAAATGATAGCGTTGATATTCTAAATTGTAGGCCGCAAAGTCTACCTAATGCGACAGATGTCCCTTGAAAGTTAACAAAAGGTATTTTTTCTTTTTTTGCATCTGATTCAATTTTCTCAAACATTTCTTTTTCTACAGATTGAGACAAAACAATTAGTTTGGAATTTTTTACAGAGTTTAACACTTGTTTTGCACCCATGGTGAGCTTGTCTTCTTTTAATGCATCTTTCAGTGCTTTCTCTAGTATCTTACTCATTTCCTAATTTCAATCGGTCACTCAGGGCTTTATAGGTTTATTGAAACTATAGGCGTAAAAGCTAATTTGAAATACCCAACAAAGAACCTAATGAAGAAAATATAGAACCTAATTGTTCAAAAAGATCTCCTGGTGTTTCTTTTGAAGTTGTTGTACTAGTAATTGGCATTGAATCTTTTTGATTGATTTGTGATTGTTTTGTGGGGTTTTGTGGCATTATTGGTTGTGTATTTTCCTGAGGAATTTCAGATAAGACTAATTCGAGATTTTGTCTAGCTGTAAAATAATTTGGATTTTTTCCCAAGGCCTTCGAATAAAGAGATATAGCTTCTTCATAATCTCCCATATCGGCATAAGCATTTGCTTTGTTATTTAATGCAGGGAAAAAATTTGGGTCTATAGATAGAGCTCTATCATAATGAAGAATGGCTTCATTATAGTATCTCAATTTTCCAAGAGCAGACCCCTTGTTAGTTAAAACTTCAACGTTATTGGGATCTTTTGAAAGTGATTCACTAAAAAGCTCAATTGAGCTATCAAATTTACATAGTCGATAAAGTGCAGGTCCCATACCATCATAATAGGAGATGGTGTCTGTGTATTTGCTTCTATCACAATTCAAATTAATTTGATTAAGTAATTTACCAAGTTCAATATCTTCAACAGAAAGATTATCAGATTTAGATTTGGTTTCTTTAGGTGTTGGAGTGTTTTTACTCTGAGTTGTTTCTTTTAAAATAGAATTACTTTCATTTTTCTTTGGTTTTTCTTTTGGTTCAGTTTGTATTATAGAATTATTATCTTTGTTTGAATTTTTTTTTTCACTATCATTGGCAATTGGTTGTGGTGTGTCATCAATTGGTTGTGGTGTGTCATCAATTGGTTGTGGTGTGTCATCAATTGGTTGTGGTGTGTCATCAATTGGTTGTGGTGTGTCATCAATTGGTTGTGGTACGTTTTCATAAAACTCAAAACTGGTAGAAACTTCTTTATCTGC
>JAICHE010000217.1 GCA_025922755.1 Nitrososphaeraceae archaeon | reverse complement strand
TATGAGAAATCAAACCAGATTCAACGAGTTTTTAGGAACAATAGAAAATATCAATCCCAAGACTTTATCACAGCGACTACGAGAACTAGAAGAATCCAAAATCATTACCAGAACTGTTTATGACGAAGTTCCCATAAGAATCGAATATACTTTAACAAAAAAAGGCAAGGATCTTCAAGGAATAATTGATCAAATGGCGGCCTTTTCAATGAAACACTACCCAAAGACAATTTTCAAAGATGGAAAACAACGAAACTACAAGCAGGTCTTCAAAAAATCCATTACTGTTTTGAACTAAAATTCAACAAGCTTAGAAAACAATTTAAAATTTTTAGGAACACACCAAAGAAATTATCGTCTGCGAAGAGAAATTATTTTAAATTTAATTCAATAGACTGCTGCACATAGAGGACATCTTTCCACACGACCGGTTTTCATTAAGGGGATGATTAATTCACCTTTTGAACATTTTGGACATTCCGTAAATCCTCGCACAGGTTTGTTACTCATTTATTTTATTTAGCAACATGTCAGTTGTGATTTTTTCAGACTATGAGTAATTCTTTGATTTCAATTATGAAACTATCAAAATAAAATTATGATAGAGCAGGATTTTGTGTAACTTATGTTATTTTAACACAGTCCTTTTTTCTTTTGTCCAGGGCTGCATTTTATGGAATCAGTGGATGTTTCAGTTCCTTTATCGTTAGAGCCCTTTTTTGGAGGATCTTTGGATTCAGAATCCTTTTCAGAGGAATCTTTGTCTACCGAGTTTTTTTCGGAATGGTCTTCGTTACCAAATTCTTCATTTTCTGGTTCTTTGTTGTCTGACCCTTTTTCAGTTGGACCTTTGTTGTCTGATCCTTTTTCAGTTGGACCTTTGTTGTCAGATCCTTTTTCAGTTGGACCTTTGTCTTTTTCGTTATTTTCAAAAGGCGATGGAGGACCAAAAATAAATCCAAGTGGCGAAAAGTCATCTGAATTCATTTTATTATTTGCTCTAGAAAGACCGGGCGGAGTGGTTTCTGATGAAAATGAATTTGTATTTTGATCATTATCTAAATTATTATTTTTAAAAATTCCAAATACATAATCTAAGGTTGCAAAAAGGAAAAATTTTTTTTCAGGTTTAATTAAGTTTGAATCTTTGTTTTCAGATTCAGTAAAATTAGATTTTGCAAGTGCAAACTCTGAAGTAATTTTATTACCAGATTGTTCTGATGAAGAAACTTGATTGCTAGCTTTGTTAGTATCATCGTTAGACGATCCTGGTATTCCTAGTGCAATTACTGGACTAGTAAAATGAGTACGACCAGTCGTATGAACCTGACATTTTACAAATTTAGAAAATAATGATTTTGCAAAGCCGTCAGTATTTACAATTTGATTATTCGAATCAGCTTTTCCTTCATCATCAGCTGTAAAGTGTACATCAGATTCACCTAGCCAATGATTAAGATCAAAGTGACCCTCAGTCCCAGAGGCAAGTCCCTCTACTTTGATTCTCCAATCAAGATTACCATCATCTGTAAATTTTAGATTACAAAACCCATTGATTGTTTGTCCTGGAAACTGTTCGAATTGCTGCTCTAACACAATTCTTTGTGATGATGCGGCATTGGCGAGATTTATTGGCATGATTGTAACAATAGAAAAAAGGAATACGATTACAACCAAAGCCCCGGTTGCTGTTGGTTTCAATGTTAGAATAAGCGAAAATTGATTGTTAAAGAGGTGTATGTCTTTTCTGTTTCTGACAATTATGACAAAACAAAAGAGACAGTTTTTACGCATAAAGTAAAAATCAATTTTTGGTTTCTTCGAAGTTTATTGGTTTTCATTTATTGCTAAAGCGAGTAAAAAAATATTCTCACTTATTTCTTGGTAATTAGCTTACTTGCAGCAATCTTTTTTTTGGCTTGTTTCAAAATAGCGATCATAGAAATCTGAATATGATTAAGAAATTCTCATAAATGGAATTTCCCAACATTGGGAATTATTCAATTTATTTATTATTATCATAAACTACTAAAATTAGTAATGTATGAAAACAAGGAAGAAAACATTGTTTGTTGTCTACCTGAAGAATTTATCAACAAGATTGAAAAAGATCTCAACAAAATAACCCAAGGAATACCAGACATTTTAGAATCAAATTATGAATTCATTAAGGATGATTGGAATTATTCAAATGCATTTGAGTTTCTTGTCGGAATGATTGTAGGAAATTGTCAATTTAGTTATATTCAAGCATTTGATCAAATTTATGAAAAAATTCCAAACAGAGAACAGATTAAAGACATCCACAGCATCATCTCAAGGAGAAAGGTCCAATTTGAACAAGGAGTGTCTGCATTTTTAGAAGAAAATAACATAAAATAAATAAAATTCATTTTAAAAAAAATCAACAACAGAAAATTAGAATTTCAATTATCATTTAAAAAATTAAAACAATTACTTTATGCAAATTTATTCACATATTCTAAAGTTACAATCTCGAGATAGTTCACTTGAATCAAAGATTGCCTTTGCTTTTTCTGCCTCAAGTTCTATCAAATTTGCAAATGCAGAGTGTAGTCTTGACTTTGGATCTCCTGTATCTTGGAATCTCTTGAATTCATGGTTTATCTGCTTGAATGAGCCAAAGCTGTTCTTCTCAAAGATTCTTCCATCATCAGTACTCCAATAGTCACTGTACTTTGCATTTTGGGTAACCTTGATGAGGCCCTCACCTTTTAGTGGTGAAGGAATCATCTCAGTT